>JASGDR010000177.1:0-2789 GCA_047607095.1 Caulobacter sp. | reverse complement strand
TGGCCGATTTCGCAGCCACTTCCCCCCTCAGTCGCTTCGCGACAGCTCCCCCTTCAGGGGGAGCATCTTCCTTCCCAGGCCTCGGAGCCCTGCATGCGCCTGAAGTCTCTCCTCCTTGCCGCAGCCCTCGCCACGGCGCCCCTCGCCGCTCGTGCCCAGGCGCCCGCCGCCGAGCCCGAGCCCCCCGTCTTCAAGGCCGTGAAGGTCGTGCTGGTCGGCGACTCCACCACCGCCGTGATCGGCGGCTGGGGTCCCAGCTTCTGCGGCCAGCACCTGACCTCGTTCGCCGCCTGCATCAACCTGGCGCGCGGCGGCCGCTCCAGCGGCAACTACCGCACCGAAGGCTCCTGGCGCGTGGCGCTGAAGGAGATCGGCTCGGGCGGCTTTTCCGACACCTACGTGCTGATCCAGTTCGGCCACAACGACCAGCCGGGCAAGCCGGGCCGCTCGACCGACCTCGCCACCGAGTTTCCGGCCAACCTCAAGCGCTATGTGGAAGAGGTGCGCGCGGCGGGCGGCAAGCCCATCCTCGTCACGCCGCTGACCCGCCGCCAGTTCACGGACGGCAAGCTGATCGACGACCTGGGCCCCTGGGCGCAGGCCACGCGCAAGGTCGCGGCCGAAACCGGGACCCCGCTCGTGGACCTGCACGCCAGGTCCTACGCCGCCGTCCAGGCCATGGGCGCGGCGGAGGCCACGCGCTTCGCCCAGTCGCCGCCCTCGCCCGAGGTGCTGGCCGCCGCACGGACCGGCACGACGATCAGCGCTCAGCCGCCCGCTCCGCCGGCGCCGGGCGCGGCGCCCGCCCCGCAGGCCCAGAACAACGCCGCCGTCGAGCCCATGGGCCAGGCCAAGCTGTCGTTCGACTACACCCACCTCGGCCGCGACGGCGCGGACTACTTCTCCAAGATCGTCACCGACGAACTGGCGACGGCCGTGCCGGCCCTGCGGCGCTATCTGGTGCCGTGAGGCGCGCCCCTCGCGTCCCTCGAGGCTCGGCTGCGCCTCGCACCTCAGGATGAGGACGCTAGTGCACTGAATTCCTCATCCTGAGACGCCCGCGCAGCGGGCCTCGAAGGACGCAGGGAAGGAAACCGCCTAGCCCAGCAGGCAGGTCAGCACGGCCTTCATCGTCCGGGCGATGGCGGTGCGGTCCTGGTCGGGATGGTTGACGCTGCGCATCACCAGGCCGTCGAACATCGCGCCGATCATCTCGGTGCGGGCGGCGAACTCCTCGTCGCTCCATTCGGGCTTGCGGCTGCGATCGAGCATGCTTCGGGCCAGCAGGCGCTCCTGCTCGTCGGCGGCGCGGACGATGGCGGCCACCTTGGGATTGCGCGAGGCCTCGGCCATCACTTCCAGCACCAGCGGCGCGCGGCGCGGATCGTAGCACTTGCCCACGGCCTCATCGATATGGTCGAGCATGGCGTCGAGCAGCGTGCCCGGCCGGCTTTCCAGCTCGGCGAACTTCTCGCGCATCTCCGCCAGGTCCTGAGCGACGATGGCCGCGACCATCGCCTCCTTGTTCTCGAAATAACGGTAGATCTGCCCGACGCTCAGGCCGGCGGCCTTGGCGATCTCGGCCATGCTGGCGCCGTGGAAGCCCGAGCGACGCACGATGTCGCAGGCCGCATCCAGTATCTGCTGGCGCCGCGCCTCGGGCGTCGGCTTGGCGCTTGAACTCACGTCGACCATCGAAGGGTCTCGCTCTCCATTACATTTCCGTTAGGTCAACCGAGCCGAACTTCCGGGGTGTTGACTTCGCCTTACCCCGGGCCTATGTCCAGCGCAATTGAGAATGAACGTTCATTCTCAAATTGTTCATCATAGGCGCGTCGTCAAGGGTCCCTCCCTCCTTGCGGCGCTCTGACGCTCCGGGGATATCCATGGCTATCAAACGTCCGCTCGCCGCTTCGGCGGTTCTTCTGGCGGCTGTCTCGCTCACCCTCGCGGCCTGCGGGCAAGGCAAGGGCGGAGCCGCGGGCGGCATGGGCGCGGGCGGGCCGACGCCCGTGGGCGTGGTGGTCGTGAAGACCGAGCCGGT
Organism: Caulobacter sp.; assembly: GCA_047607095.1. Classification (GTDB taxonomy): domain Bacteria; phylum Pseudomonadota; class Alphaproteobacteria; order Caulobacterales; family Caulobacteraceae; genus Caulobacter. Next base: position 745 of record JASGDR010000177.1, on the reverse strand, counting down.
GACCCTGACCAGCGAACTGCAGGGCCGCACCTCGGCCTATCTGGTCTCGGAAGTGCGTCCGCAGGTCGGCGGCATCGTCAAGGCCCGCCTGTTCCAGGAAGGCGGCTACGTCCGCGCCGGCCAGCCGCTCTACCAGATCGATCCGGCCACCTATCAGGCCTCGCTCAACAGCGCCCAGGCCAGCCTGGCCCAGGCCCAGGCCAGCTACACCGCCGCCAAGCTGAAGGCCGACCGCTACAAGGAGCTGGTCGCCGTCAACGCCGTCTCCAAGCAGGACAACGACGACGCCCAGTCCAGCGCCCAGCAGGCCGCGGCCAACGTCGCGGCGGCCAAGGCCGCGGTCGACACCGCCCGCATCAACCTGGGCTGGACCCGCGTGGTCGCCCCGATCTCGGGCCGTATCGGCAAGAGCTCGGTGACCCCCGGCGCCCTGGTCACCGCCAGCCAGACCACCGCCCTGGCCACCATCCAGAACCTCGACAAGATCTATGTCGACCTGACCCAGTCCTCGGCCGAGCTGCTGCAGCTGCAGCGCGATCTGGCCGGCGGCCAGCTCGGCCGCTCGGGCTCGGCCCAGGTGACCCTGAAGCTGGAAGACGGCTCGACCTACCCGGTCCAGGGCCGCCTGGAGTTCGCCGACATCACCGTCGACGAAGGCACCGGCTCGTTCGGCCTGCGCGCCACCTTCGACAACCCGAACGGCACCCTGCTGCCGGGCATGTACGTCCGCGCCACCCTGGGCAAG
>JASGDR010000176.1:0-3716 GCA_047607095.1 Caulobacter sp. | reverse complement strand
GACCCGCCCGAGAACCGCGCGCCCAGGCGTCCGCGCAGCCCGTCCGTGCTGTCGAAGTCGATGGCCTGACCTATGTGCGCAGCGATCTCGACACGCTGCGGGCCCTGGGCCAGACCATCGACTTCGACAGCACGGACGGGCTGCGCGGACGCCTGGGCGCGCGGTTCTCGGGCGGGTCGACGCTGAAGAACGGCGACAGGCTGAACTTCTCGGCGGGGGCGGCCATGCTGCACGCCTTCGACGGCGAGGCCGGCCTCACCCTCGCCAGCGGCGGCCAGGCCCAGCGCCTGACCGACGACCGGTCCAAGACCTGGGCCCAGGCCCAGCTCGGGATCAGCCTGGTCTCCAAGCGCGGTTTCACGGTCTACGCCCAAGGCCAGACCGATCGCGCCAGCGGCTATCGCAGCCTGGCCGGCCAGTTCGGCGTCAAGCTGCCGTTCTAAATTGGAAGGACGTGGAGGGGCGCGACGTCGCTCCTCCACGATCCAAGGCCGGCGCGACCCGGGTCAGGCGCGCTCGCGCATGCGCTTGAAGATGTCCGCAAGGCGGTTGTCGGCCGACTGCGCGCCCGCCGAGACGGCGACGGGCTTTTCCGCGTAGGCCTGCAGGAAGCCGATATCGTCGCAGGGCGGGGCGAGGTCTTCGTTGGCGGCGGCGGGCGGGCAGCCGAAGAAGCCCTCCAGCGCGCGGACCATCGCTTCACCTTCGGCCTGCAGCGAGGAACGCCCGGGCTCGAATTCGGACTCGAACTCGCTCTCGGCCGTCTCGAAGATCTGATACGGCAGGTTGATCTGGTTGATCATCGAGAAGAGGCGGTTGACGTCGCCGGACATGTCGTGGCTCCACCGCTGCGCGGTCGGGGTTCAAGGTCGTCTGGCCCGCCTTTCCCTCCCCGCCATCTCGGCGAGCAGGACAAGGGCGGACGAGTAGTACGTGCGATCCGGCGACGTCCCCCGAAGCCTCTGGATCGACGGGTCGTTCAGCGCCAGAGCGGCGATGTCGACACCCCCGCTAGATAGCGGAAAGTCGGCTTCCTGACCGTCGGACATATTGACCCATGCCGGTGGCCGTTTTTGGGCTTGAATGTTTCCGCGCCAGTAGTTCGCGGTCTCCGCGGCCAGCGAATCCTGGCCGCCCCAGGCCAGGTACAGCGGCGTCCGGACGGCGTCGAAACCGAACAGGGGCGGCTTGCCGGGCGCCGGGGCCAGACCGCCGTCGGGGCGCACCAGCATCCAGTCGGGGGGAACCTTCCAGGCGCCGAACCGCCCGTCGCGGGCCAGCGCCAGGCCGTCGGCGATCAGGGCGCGCCACGGCGCCTCGGCCCCGTCGGCGGCGGCGAAGTCCTGCAGCGCCGGCAACACGAAGTAGGACGGGTTGACGGTCACCCCGGCCGGGCCGCGGAAGCCCTCCAGCCCGGGCAGCAGCACCGTGCGGCCGCCGACCTCGACCACCAGCCGCTCGGCGATGGCGTCGCGGATGGCCTTGGAGGCGACCAGATAGTCGTCGTTCCGCCAGCGTCGCCCGGCCCGCAGCAGGGCCCAGGCCGCGAAGATGTCGCCGTCGGTGGCGTTGTTCTGGTCGGCGACCGGCGGGCGCGAACGAGGATCGTAGCGCCAGGCCAGAAGCGGCGCGTTCTTCCCGGCGAGGTTGGTCCGGGTCCAGCCCCAGGCGCGGTCGAAAGCCTCGCGGTCGCCGTGACCCTCGGCCAGCAGCATGGTGAAGCCCTGGCTCTCGCTGTGGCTGACGCCGCCGTTCTCGGGGTCGATCGTGCGGCCGTCGGGCTGAACGTACGCGGCCTTGAACGCCGCCCAGCCGTCGGCCGGCGGCTTGGCGCAGGCCCCGGACGCCCCCGCCATGGCGATCACGGCCGCCGCCAGCAGCCTAGACCCTGTGCTCGAACACCAGCGGCGAAGCCGCAGGATCACGGCAGGTGGTGACCCCGCCGGGACTGCCCTGGGCGGCGAGCCAGGCGCCGTAGGCCCCCGCCAGAACCTCGGCCATGAGCGGCGGCCAGCTCCGCTTGTCATCGTCGTCGAGCGCATTGGGACAGGCCCCATGGGTGATGAGGATGTGGTCGTCAGCCGCCGCCAGCCGGGTCCAGCCCCAGTCCATGCCGCCCAGCACGACGTTCAGCTGCGCCTCGAGATCGTCCAGCGTCTCCACCGTCGGCAGGGTGAAGCGGCGGGCCATGCGCTCGCCCGTGGCTCGCATGAAGCGCCGTGCGGCCCTCGGATCGGCGACGGCGGTCAGCTCCCCGGCCATGGCCGCCAGGAACGGCGACCACTGCGGGCTGACGCGGCGGCGGTTCAGGTAGTCCAGGTCGCGGTCGCGGACGTCGCCGCCGCCGCCCATCGGTTCGCCCAGGGGCTTGCTCATCGGCCGCCCTCCCCGCCCAGGGTCTGGGTCACGCCCACGCTGACCGAGGTTTCGTTGTAGACGCCGAAGGTGTTGAAGTTGACCGCCCCGCCGATGGTGGCCCCGGGCCGGAACCGGTAGTCGGCCGACAGTCCGCCGGATATGCCGAAGCCGCTGGCGCTCTGCGCCAGGTAGCGCGGGAAGACGTCGCTGTCGGAAAGGGCCAGGGTGTTGAGCTCGGTCTGCAAGGCCGCGTCCATCGGGAAATAGGCCGCTCCGGCCTGGTTGTAGGTCTGGTAGCCGGGCGCGATCGCCCCCTTGAACTTCCACGCCCCCTGGCGGCCGGTTACGCTGATCGGCGCGGTCAGGCTGGTGAACGTCTTGGGGCTGAAATAGCCGCCGTGGCCCAGGCTGAAGAAGTTCTGGTTGTTGTCGAAACCCTGCTGATTGAGGTTGAAGCCGACCTGCACCTCGGTCTCGCCGCGCCGGTACGGGCGGATGTAGCCGCCCAGATTGATCTGGTAGCTGTCATTGTCGGCCACGTGCTCGCCGTCATAGCGGCTGTAGCCGGCGTCGCCGTAGAGCCCCGAGGCGCCGTCGTCATAGGACAGGCTGACCCCGCCGCCGGTGCGCATCACCCGCCCCCAACGCTGGCCGGTGACCGGATCGCGGGCCCCCGCGTAGGCCACGACGCTGTCGGTGACCGGGCGGCGCTCGATCCACAGCCTGCCCTGGCCGTTGGCGCCCAGGCGCGGCGAGAACACGACGCCGCCGGCGACGTCGATGTCTCCGAAGCCGATCGGGGTCGTTCCGACGTCGGCCGACAGGGGCCCCGCCGCCATGGCCAGATTGATCGCGGCGCCCGAGGCGCTTTGGGGAGGCGCGGCCGAATAGACCGGCTCGTAGGCGCCGACGATGGCGCGGGCGTTGATGATCTGGTTGCCCCCGTAGCGCTGCTGCGCCGTGCCCGAGGGCGTGCCGCCGTCGATGCTGACCGGCGCGATCGAGGCGGTGAAGCGCACGTCGCCCAACGAGGCCGAAGCCGAGGCCTTGGCCGAAAGCTCGTGCAGCCGCCCCAGCCCCGCCTCGCCCGAGCGGGCGCGGATCTGGGCCGAGCCGGCCACCTCGGCGGCGGTGCGGGCGGTGATCTCGGCGATCTGGCGGTCGATGTCGCCGATCACCGGGTCGCGGGCTGCCGGAGCCGTGAACGGATTGCCCGGCGCGGGCGCGACGGTGGAAGTCGGGCGCGGCGAGGCCGCCTCGCCGCCGCGGCCGTTGCGGCCGGTGAACGGGAAGGCGACGCCCGCGAAGCTGCGCTCGCCAACCGCCTGGGCGCTCGGCGCCGGGGCGGCCGGGCTCAG
>JASGDR010000175.1:0-16114 GCA_047607095.1 Caulobacter sp. | reverse complement strand
TATCGTTGATGTTTCCAGCGCTGAGCAGCAGCACCCGCGGCTTGCCGCGCTCATCGACCAAGCCGTGAACCTTGGTGGTGCGGCCGCCGCGCGGACGGCCTATGGCTTGGAGGAAGGCCCCCCTTTTGCGCCCGCCGCCGAGCGGTGAGCCTTGATATGGGTGGCGTCGATGGCGGCCCCGTAGATGCCCGTGTGTCCTGTCAGGGCCTCGAACATCTGCAGCCACAGGCCCTGGCGGCTCCAGGGGTTGAAGCGGTTGTAGACCGTCGTGTAAGGGCCAAACTCCGGCGGGCAGTCGCGCCAGCGCGCTCCGCTCTTGAGCATGTGGACGATGCCAGAGACCACGCGGCGATCGTCCACGCGATGCGCGCCTTTGCGTCCGCGCGGCAGCAGCGGCTCGATCCGGGCCCACTCTTCGTCGCTAAGCCACTGAACCTGTTTGGCCATCTCAAGGCTCCCTTTCAGAAGCCTTGAATCAGCAACCTCGCATTACCGCCAGCGCTTATTGAGTACGGACCCTAGCGCCGAGGCTGGTCTTCGGCGGCGTGATTGTCGCCACCGCGTCCAGCGACGCCCTATTGAAAAAGCTCAGCAAATTCAATTTTCTGGGCTTAAAATAGGGATTCAGTGGGGATAGCTGATTGGAATTGCTCGTTCGGACGGCGGAACTGCTATTCGATGAGCGCGTGAAAGCTGTGGTGAAAAATTCATCCACGCGATGATTGTGCGCTCTCGCAAAGTGTAGCTTGATCCCAAAAGGGGGGCTCCGGATGGGAACGGCGGCGGTAAAAGGATGGGTGCGTCGTCGTCCGTTGCTGACGCTCTTCGTGTTGTCGCTGCTATTCGCCTTCACCCTTCAGGCGGCGGTGACCCTCCCGATCATTCGATCGCTCGCACAACAGGTCGATGCCGGAACAGCGGCGGCGGATGGCAATTCGCGGCTTAGGGTTCTCCTCAACGCCGGGAAGGCCACTTCGGCCAAGTATCTTGTCGTCGATTTCGACGACCCTTCTATGGCGGGGTTCGGATATCGCTCGACCATTCCTCGAGGCCCCCTGGCCAGGGCTGTCGAGGCATCGATCAACGCCCATGCGCGCGCCATCGTCGTCGATGTCGATCTTGGTTGGGATGATCCGGTTGAGAGCGCGACACTCTTGACCACCCTGCGACACGCCGAGACCGCCAAGGTCCCCGTTTTTCTGGTTCGCGAGCCGGTACGGGATGAAGACAGGGGCGTCTGGGCGCTACCCCCGAGCGCCTTGGACGAGCTGGTCGAACAACTCTCTTACGTGCGGTACGCGACCGCAGTGTCTGCGGACGATGAGGACCATTCGCGAAGAAGGATGGCACCGGCGGTGAAGGTTTGCGACGGCTCGCACGGCGATATCTTGCTGGGAGCCCATGTCTCCGCCGGTGTTTTGCTATGGGAGCTGCCGGTCGAGCGGGCTCTTGCGATAGTCGATCAGGCGTCGCATCCGCGAACGGATTGCGCGGGCAGCGGCGCGACCGACTTGAGGATCGCTGCGGGCGATACCCAACTATTCCTGAGCGCTAAGGATGGCGGCCCACGCGTCGACTATGTCGTCACGCCGGCAACGGCGAGCACGAGAGGGGTCACGGTGTTCTCCGGTAAACTGTTCGCGGATCATGGCGAAGGCTATGACGGCGCCGCTTTCGCTGGTCGCATGGTGTTGATCGGTTCGTCCAGCCGCCTGGGTCGGGATCTTCACTCCACGCCGGTCGGCGATATGCCGGGCATATTCATACTCCTAAACGCGATCGAACAGATGGGGCGGAAGGTGGTCCCGCGAGAGGACGCGTTCTGGCCCCCTATGCTTTTGACGGGTCTTTCGAGCTGTCTAACGTTCGGCGTGTGGCTGTTTCTGGTGACACGGTTTTCCGGCCTGAACGGCGAAATACGCAGTGAAATCATCAAGACGGCCGTTGGCGTCCTTTGGCTCGTGGCCAGCTGGATCGCCTTTAGTCGATCCTCGCTTTTGGCCTACGCGGCTCCTCAATACCTTCTGTCGGTCTTTCTCATTTTGGCCGACTCTTTGCATCGCCCGGGGAGCAGACATCCATGAGATCGATCACGCGGCGCGACGTTGCTGTAGCGGCTTCCCTAATTTGGGCGTCACCGGCCCAGGCGGCGGACGCGGGTGTCTGGATCGTGGGCGTGGAGGGGGGGCGATCGAAGGTTTGGGTAAGTCGCAATGGCAGGAGGACGGCGCCGCTTCTTGGCATGCCCCTGCAGCAGGGCGATGAGGTTTACGCGCGAGAACCGGGAGTTCGGGTCGAAATCAACGAACGAGGCGCGCGGCGTTGGGCGACCTTCGACAGGCCTTACGTTACGCCCAAGATCTCTTTGGCTCAGACACTTTTCCCTTGGGCGCAACCAGTACTGACAAACGGTCTGGACCGGTATGTCCCCTTGGGAACTCGAGCGCCGTCGAACACGTCCGCGCTCGCTGCCTGCGAGATGTTTGACGCCGGTTCTGTGATCGCTCCGGGCGATCGACGTCTCGCCTGGGAATGGAGAGGAGGAGACGCGCCGTTCACGGTGTCGCTGCGCACGGCGGGTTTCCAGAAGACGTACAAGAATGTTCCCGATCAGGCCGGTTGGACGCAGGATCCGATACCGTGCCCAGCGGGCGCATGCGAAATAACAATTCGAGACGCGCGAGGAGCGGAAATCGTCAACCGCTTCAGAGCGGAAGGATCTCCAGCGGCGGTTCTACCTCAGACACAGCCGGTGAGTGATCTTACCGAGCGCCTTGTTCGCGCCCTCAGGATCTTCGAGGCCGCCGCGCGTGGGCCGGCATCGGCGACCTATGAGGCCTACCTCGCTATCGCCACCGCCGTGGCCGATCCAAGCGATCTAATGGGCGCCGAGCGGGTGCTAATGACCCTGATCGCGCGCCGCGACTTTTCCGGCGGAGGACTGCTGTGACCCTGGAGCTCCGAACTCTGGCCTCGCTCTGCGTGCTTTCAATTTCTTTGGTGGCTCTGCCGCAGATCGCGCGAGCTCAAACTCCGCGGCCTTTCGCCGTGAGGGTTGTGGACCAAGATACGGCCGAGGAGTTCCTCGACGACCTGCGCGACGGTGACTGGCTTGAGGCCTATGTTATGACCGTCAACGAGAATGGGGAACCTACCGGCGGAGAAACTAAGACGCCCGTTCAGGCTGCCCAGGACGCTAGAGCGGCCGAGCGAAATTTGACGGCGGCCGAGCGCTGGACAACCGACCGCGGCAACTTGGCCGAGGCTTACGCGATAACAGCTTTGGGCTTTTCATTCGTGGAGCCGGCAATCGCCCTGCGATTGGCCCGACGGGGCATGGTCTTGCGCGAACCCGACGATAGCGAAGTACGCATGCAGCTTACCTACGCGCAATGTGAAGCGAGGTATAGGCTCGGAACCTATCCTCAGGCGCTGACCGACTGCAGGAATGCGGTCAAGTACGCGGGGGAGGAGGAGGAGGGGGCGATAGCATGGATGGCCAGGCTTCGGATCGTACTCATGGAGCCTGGTCAGGTCAGCAAGGCCGACGCGGAACGGTTCTTTGAGGGAGAGCTCCTCGATGGAGACAATCTCTCGGAAACGAGCGAGCAGTTTGGGCAGCTCACCCCCGTCGCCACAATCGTCGCGCGGCAAATGATCAGTGACATCGCTCGTGCCGTCAGAGTCCTGCAAAGGTTTGATCTCAATCGCGCCACTTTCGCTTTTGGCATTCTTTCGGTTTCGGCGAAGGCGTTGGGCGATGAAGTCGCGCGTCAGGCCTTTATGGATGAGGCCATCGCGACCGACGCTCGTATTCCGGGGGGGATGACGCCCCAACGTGCCGGAATGCGCTGGACGGTGTGTTTTCAGGACGCGCGAAGCGGTCGTTCGGCACAGGCGCTGAAGAGTTGCCTGACGGCGCGCAAAGCGTACGTCGAACTTGGCCGCAATGAGGAATACGAGGGCGTCGACTTGATGCTCGACGAGATCGACGGCCTGTTGGACCGTCTGGGAGGTCGTTGATGGGGCGACGATCGCCTATCGTCCGCAGAAGCTTGTTGGGGATGATCGCTGGCGCTCTCATGGCGCCGGCCGTTGCCGCCGCCCAAGACTCGGAGCGCGAGGCGATGAAGGCGATGCTGGAGGACGAGACCGGCATTTCTCCCTACACCCTGGACCTTGCTCGAGACGCCGTCGATGACGGTAAGATCGACAAGGCCAAGGAAATGCTGCGGGGGTTCGTCCAGAACTACGCCGAGTTCCTTAGGTGGGATCCCAGTTCGGCGGAGGAGGAGCGGCTTTCCCAGGAAAACGGAGGGAGCATCTACGGTTCGCTCGTGGTCGCCTGCTACGGCTATCTGGCTACGTTGGAGGCCCGCGGCGGCGATCGCGCGGCCTATGACAAGGCTTTGGCGACGTGTCGCGAGCTACAGGGCGCGCTACCGAAAACGCATCCACGCCGTGGATCCACCGACGTTGGCGAGGTCGAGTACCTGGCTTATGGCCTCGGCGTGGCGAGATGGGTTTGTTGCGCGTTGGATGCGACCCTTTCGACCTGGTTCGCTGAGCGTCTGCGGGCGGTGCAGACGCTGCCGCGACCGGCGACAAGTCCGCCCCACGTTACGGCGGAGTATGTCGAAGGGCTGGCGCTGGCCGGGTACTGCGACATAGTGATGAAGCGCTACGACGCAGCGCATGGCTTCCTGGATCAGGCGGAAGAGGTTGCCAATCAAACGCTGCAAGAGTTCGCCGAGGCGGTCGGCCTCTATGAAGGGCAACAGACGTTTCGCGGCGTGCGCGCGGGCTTTCGCTACGCGTTGAACACCTACATCACTTTATGCTCCCTCACTGGGCGGCAAGTCGACCGGGCGGCGCGCGCCAGTCAGTGGCTCCAGATCAGCGCCACGGGCGAGAGTTTACGCAAGGCCGCGGCGCGTCTGGCGGCGGGAAGCGGAGCTCTGGCTCAGTTGATCCGCGAACGTGAGAGTTTGATCTCCAAGCTCGATGATTGGGATGCCGACAGAAGCAGCGATGAAGCTTATCACGCGTCGTTGGAGCGGCTGGTCGAGGGGCGCGATCGCCTTGCCCGGATAGACAAGCGGATTACCGACCAATTCCCGAGGTACAAGAGTCTGGCGAGCCCGACTCCGACCACGATCGACTCCCTGCAGGGGGCGCTGGCGAAGGAGACCGTTTCCGCCGCGCTCGTAGTTTATGTCGCGCTGAGCGATCGCTATTGCGCCTTCGTGGTGAGGCCTGGTCGGAATGCCAAGCTGGTCACGCTGACCGGAGCGCGCTCGGCGATCGACGCGGGAGCGACCCGACTGCGCCAATCGGTCATGATCCAGGACAATCGATTGGCGACCTATCCACTCGACGTCGCACATACCCTATGGACGCAAATTTTCGCTCCCCTTGAAGCGGATCTAAAAGGCACCACGCGGCTCTACGTGGTTCCCCAAGGCGCGTTGGAGGGTTTGCCTCTCGGGTTGTTGGTGTCGAGTCCGCCGCCTCCGCCGGGTGTAGACTCCGAGCGATACCGCGGCGCGGCGTGGCTGACGCGGCGGTTCGCCTTCGTGACGTTGCCCGACGCCGGGGCGCTGACCGCCTTTCAAATGTCGGGCGAAAGCGGACGAAGGCCGTTCTTGGGCTTCGGCGATCCGAAGCTCCCGCCAGCGTCGCCTTCGCCTCAGGCGATGTCTCGAAACATCACTATCCTGCGCGATGGCAGGCTAGTTGCTTTGCCCGAGACGAAGCAGGAGTTGATCGACATCGCCACGGCGCTGGGAGGTGGTAGGGGCGACGTACTCGTGCAGGAAGCCGCGACGGAACGGGAGGTTTTCAACCAGAACAACAGCGGCGCCTTGGCGGATGTAAGGATCTTGGCATTCGCGACGCACGGTCTCGCTGCTGCGGACGCCGCTGGCGCCAACGAACCGAGTTTGGTGTTGTCTCCGCCGGGGCCCGGGCAGCCGGGAGACGGTTTCCTCTCTCAAAGTGAAATATTGACCTTGCGCCTGAACGCCCAGCTGGTCGTGCTGTCCGCCTGCGAGACGGCTTCCAGCGACGGGGCTCCGACCGGGCGTCCGCTATCGGGACTGTGCCGAGCATTTCTCTACGCGGGGGCAAGAAGCGTCCTCGCCACCCATTGGAAAGTCGCCAGCCAGTCGATCTCTAGCCTGGTCGTAGAGACGGCCGCAGCGCGGCGAAACCGTCCCGAAGCGCTGCAGAGCGCTATGGTTCGGATGATCGAAAGCAGCGCCGCCGAGACGCACCCTTTCTACTGGGCGCCCTTCGTTCTTGTTGGGCGAAACGCTTCCTAGGTCCCGGGCGGGCCGGGCGAGGTCGGCGGCAAATTGGCCGGAAGGAGGCAGCCCCCCGAAAAGTGGTTCACCGACCTACGCCTTGGCCGCCACTGTATCGAACCGCTGTCTGTACCTGCATGTCCTTCAGCCAGTACAGGTCACTCATATTCCAGGCTCAGGAGCCTGGATCAGCTCCAGCGCCTCGTATCAATGGGTATTTGACCTAGTACCACCACGCCACATGCCCAGTTGACCGCTGTCAGTGCGGCGACTTGGGGTAAGCCAATGAATGTTGCTGGGCTCGATGGTGCTTCGAGTTCCGCGAGAGGAATGTCCAAGCTGGCCCTATCACCCCGCCGGGAAGTCCACCGCTTGGGGGTGGCCGGCGAAACCGCCGGCGCCGGTGTAGGGCAGGCAGCCGCTTAGAGCGGCGATGGCGCGGGCTTCGGCGATCAGGCGGGCGTTGCTTGGCGGGGCGTTGTCAGGCCGCAGGATCTTCGGCGGGCTGGCGATCAGGCCGCGGCTGTCGAGGGTGACCTCCAGCTTCACCGCCACGATCGAGCGTCCGGGCAACTTCTGCCAGCAGGGCTCGACGAAGCCGAACAACCCGCCGGCGCCGGCGCCCTTGCCGTTGATCGCGGCCGACGACCGCGGTCCGGCCGAGGGCTTGGCGGTCTGGCCCTCGCGGTCGCGTCCTGCGCCCTGTCCGCCGTCGTCGCGCTGTCCCTTGCCCTGGCCCAAGCCGCTGGCGTCGCCGCGGCTGCGTTCGCTGCGCGCGTGCTCCACCGCCTCGAGCAGGCTGCGCGCACTGGCGTGCGGCTGATCCTGCGGCACGGGGATGGCGACGGCGGGGTCGGTCTGGCGCAGCTTGGCCAACAGCTGGGCGATCTGGGCGGACTGGGTCTGCGCCGCATCGGGCTGCTCGGCGCCGACGCGGCCGGAAAGTTCCAACGCCACATAGGGCTCGACTGGGGCTTCCGCCTCGCCGCCGCCGGCCGCGGCCAGCTCGCCGCCCGGTAGTCCGAAGATCGCCTGGAGCAGGAGCGCGTGCAGTCCGACCGACGCGGCGATCGCCAAGGTGTCACGGCGGGCGCGGTTTCGCGAGGGGCGGGCGTTCGAGGCGAAGATCAAGCGAGTAACCACTGGTTGCGCGCCCGGCTTATATGATAGCTTTGCCATTCGGAAGTTCTTGCGTAGGGGCGGAGCGCGTCTGGGGCGACGCGCACCGGATTTGCCATCATCATCGGTGTTTTTCATCGCGACCCGCGCGGCGTTGACGGGTTCGCCGCGGTCGACGCGCTGGTCGCGCTGGTCGTGCTGTCCATGTGTCTGGCGCTCGTGCTGACTGCGGCCCAAGCGGCCCGTCGCGCCGCTGAGACGGCCGCCGAGATCGCCGCCGCCCAGGCCCTGCTGCGCTATCTGGCCGAGACCGCGCCGGCCCGCCTCGATCAGGTGTCCGGCCGCAGCGATCATCTGGCTTGGTCGCGCGAGGTGTCGGCGATTTCCGACCAACGCCTGCGTCCGCGACTATGCCGTGTCGTCGTCCGGCTGCGCGGTGAAAAGAGCCGCCGCCGCTATGAGCTTTCCACCGAACGTCCCTGTCCGGAGGCGGCCTGATGCACGAGGACGGCTATACGCTGGCCGAGGCGCTGGCGGCGATCGTCATGATCGGCCTGGCGATCGGCGGCCTTGCCCAGGCGGTTCACGTCATCGGGCGGCTGCAGGTCGGCGCGGCAGCCGGCGTCCAGGCGCAGGCGCGCCTGGGGCGACTGCAGCAGGCCCTAGACCGGCAGATGGTGCAGGTTGGTCCGGCGTGGTCCGACGCCGGTCCGGCGGAAGGCTCGGCCGGCGCCGCCAGCCTGCCCTGCGGCGGCGAAGCCGTTTGCGGCCTGGCGCTGGAGAGCGGAGCCGACGGGGGGGTCCTGTCGATGGTCGACGCGCGCGGCGTTCGTCGCAGCGTCGCCTTCGCCGCCGCCAAGCCAGCCTTGCGCTTCGTCGATGCGACGGGTGTTCACGATGCCTGGCCTCCGGCCGCACCCACCCCGCGCCGGCCGTTGCTGGCTGTGGCGGTGATCGATGCCGGGCGGGGAGGGCGTCCCCTCGCGGTGGGACGGATCTGGTCGCGCCAGCCCGGCGCGTGCCAGTTCGACGGGGTGTCCGGCCAGTGCAGGAACGCGTCTTGATCACCCCCGCCAATCTCCAGCTCATTGAGGCCGAGACCGTAGACGCGGTTCCCGGGCCCGAGGTCGCCGAAGCCCGAGTCTTCGCGCGCTCGATCACGGCGCCGCCCGGCTGGCCTTGGGAACAAGTGCGAGCCGCGGGCTTGGAGGCGCGCCACGCCGCGCCGCTGCCATTCACCGAGGTCGTCCATCAGGTGCGCCGCCTGGAGCCCTGGCGCGCCGGCCGTCCCACTCGCTTCGCCGCCTTCTACGTCCGCCGCGCCGAGGTCGGTGAACGGTTTGAGGCCGAGGTCCTGCTGAGCGGCGAGCGCCACAAGGTTCTGTTCGTCTCCGCCGAGCAGCAGCGCCGTCGTCTGCGCCTGTTGGTCGGGGTCGGTCTGGGCGCGGGGCTCCTGGTGTTTGGCGCGATCCTGGCCGCCGCCGCCGCCCAACGCGCAGGCGAGGCCGCAGAGCAGCGCCTTTCGATCCTGGAGACGCGCGCCGCCGCCGACCTGAGGCGCGCGCAGATCCTGCGCCGCCAGCGCGAGCTGTCGGCGGCGATCGAGGACCGGGACCGCGGGCCGGGTTTCGAGACGCCGCTGTCGGAGCTGGCCTGGAGCGCCCGCGGCAAGCGACCTGAGGCCCGCATCCTCGCCTGGCATTGGGAGCCGGGTCTGACCGCCGTCGAAAGCCGCGGCCAGGACTCGCCGTTCGTCACCTCCGACCGGCCGGTGGAGCGATCCGGCGCGCCTGTGCGTCGCGGGGTCTGGCTCTGGGGCGTGGGCGCCAGCACGCCCGCTGCCCCCACCTCTGCGGAGATCCAGCCATGAGTAGGCGCCTAACCGTCCCCGGACCGGTGCTGATGTTCGGCGGCTTCGTCATCGCCGCCAGCTTGGCGCTAGTCGCCGCCTGGGGCTTGGGGAGCCTCGCTCAACCGGCCGATCTCGACGCGCGGCTTGCCGCCGTCGACGCTCAGCAGCAGCGCATTCAGGGCCTGCTGGCCGGACAGGGCGGGCGCGTGATCTACGCGGCCGAGGCGGTCTGCCCCTCGACGGGCGCCGCCGACCTGACCGTGCTGCGCGCTCGCCTCAGCGGCCTGGCCGCCGCGGCCGGGCTGAGTGAGGTCCGCGTCGAGGTCGCGGCCAGCCAGCCCGCCTTCGGCGATCCGCTGTCGCCCGCCGGTTTCGAGATCGCCGCGCGCGGCCCTTACGCCGCCGCGGTCGGGCTGGTGGACGCTCTTCAGCGCGGCCCGGCCCTGGCCTATGCCGACGCCGTCGATCTGCACGCGGAGGACGCCGCTGCCGTCCGCATCGCTCTCAAGGGACGTTTCTATTGCTGGACCGCCGCCTCACGCTGATCCTCGCCGCCGCGCCGGTCGGGCTGGCGCTCGGCGTCGCCGCCTGGGCGGCCGCTGGCGGTCCCCAGATGGCCGACGAGCGCATCGCCGCCGTCGAGGCGACCCAGCCCCGCATCGGCCGCGGGCGCAAGCCCGCTTCGGTCGTCGCCGGCGACTGGGCCGGCGCGCCGCCGCTGTTCGACGCCGTCGTTCCGCCGGAACCGCAGGTGCGGCTGCTGGGGGTCTCGCGCAGCGCCCGCCGCACGGCCGCGCTGCTGTCGATCGGCGGCGGCCCCGCGGTCTGGATCACCCGGGGCGAGACGCGCGACGGTGTCACCCTGGAAGCTGTGATGGGCGGCGCGATCACCATCGACACGGTGAACGGTCCGCGCGACGTGCGGCTGGGCGAGGCCACCGAAGGTGCGATCGGAACCGCTGGCGGCGGCGCGGCGACGACGATCAGCATGGCCGGGCGCGGTCCTCCGCCACCGGCCAGCGCGCCGGCCGGCAGTGGACTATGACGGGGTATCTGGGCGTGGGGCGTGGTTTGAATCGGTTGAAGTATGGCGCCGCGGCGATCTGGCTGGCGCTGGCGCCGGCGGGCGTCGGCATGGTCGTGCCGGGCCAGACCTGGGCGCAGGGGCGGGCGGAGACCTACGCCTTCGCCTTCCGTGACGCCGACATCGCCCAGGTGGTCGAGGAGATCCTCGGCTCGACCCTGAAGGTAACCTATACCGTCGATCCCGGCGTCACCGGCAAGATGTCGTTCCGCATCGACCAGCGCCTGACCCGCGCCCAACTCTACGAGGCGCTCGAGGCGGCCTTGGCCGCGAGCGACGTGGTCATGGTGCGCGAGGGCGACAGCGTCCGCGTGACACCGCGGTCGAAGGCCAAGGGCGGAGCGGGCCTGCGGACGGTGGGCGACGGCTCGCGCGGGCGGGCCGGCTACGACGTGCTGGCGGTGCCCATTTCCTTCGTCGCGCCCAGCGAGGTGGCCAAGGCCTTGGCGGCGATGAGCGGCGCCGACACCGTGCTCTATGTCAACGACAAGCAGGGGCTGATCATCCTCGGCGGCGTCGGCTCCGAACTCGACGCGGCCCTGGAGACGATCAAGGTCTTCGACCGCAGCGCCTTCGAGGGCTCGCGCATCCGTTGGTTCGACCTGCGCCAGGTCTCGGCCTCGACCGCGGCCGGTGAGCTGGAGCGCCTGCTGCAGGCCGGCGGCATGACCGCCGTCACCGTGGTGCCGCTGAAGCGGCTCAACGGCCTGGTGGTGCTGGCGCGGACGACCCAGGCGCTCGACGAGGTCGGCGTCTGGGTGCGGCGCCTCGACGTGGTGTCGCCCGACGCCGGGTCCAGCCTCTGGGTTTACCGGCCGCGCGCGGCCTCGGCCGAGGCGTTGGGCGCGACCCTGGCCAACGCCCTGGGCGGTGAAGCCGGCGTCGCTGGCGGACAGTCGCAGGGCTCGTCGACCTCGTCGCCGTCCACCGGGGGCTCGAGCGGGAACGCGGCGGGGGCGGCCGCCCAGACCGTCTCGACCGCGGTCGTCAGGGGCGCTGGCGCCGACGGCGAGGACGCTGTGCGTATCAGCGTCAACAAGGACGCCAACGCCCTGCTGATCTTCGCCTCGCAGTCGCGCTGGCTGCAGATGCAGAAAATCCTCGCCGAGATCGATCGGCCCGCCAACCAGGTGATGATCGAGGCCTCGATCCTCGAGGTGACGCTCAGCAACGACTTCCAGTTCGGCGTGGACTGGCAGTCGCTCGGGGCGTCGGGCAAGCTCACGGCCAGCTCGATCTACAACGACTCCGGCGCGGTGGCCCCGACCTATCCGGGTTTTTCGGTCACCTATCTGGGCGGCGACATCAAGGCGGCGATCAACGCCCTCGGCTCCAAGACCGATGTCGAGGTCGTGTCCGCGCCCAAGATCGTCACCCTCGACAACAAGGCCGCCAAGCTCGAGGTCGGCGACCAGGTGCCGATCGTCACCCAGTCCTCGCAGAGCACCTCGACCGGCGATGCGGCCTTGGTCAACACCGTCGACTATCGCAACACCGGGGTGATCCTCAACGTCACGCCGCGGATCACCGGCGACAACCGCATCGTCCTGGAGGTGTCACAGGAGGTCAGTTCGGTGGCCAAGACCGTCACCTCGGGCATCGACTCGCCTACCATCCAGTCGCGCAAGCTCGAGAGCACCCTCGCCCTGGCCGACGGCGCGGTCGTCGCCCTGGGCGGCCTGATCAGCCGCTCGCGCACGCGTAGCGACAGCGGCCTGCCCTGGCTCCGCGATGTTCCGGCGATCGGCGCGCTGTTCAAGTCGAAGAGCAATGACGAGACCCGCACGGAGCTGATCGTCCTGCTCAGCGCCCGCATCATCACCGATCCGGCCGGCGCGGGGCGGGTGATGGACGACCTCTACGCCGACCTGCGCGAACTCAAGGCGCGGGGCCTGCTGCCAGATGGTCGATAGCTCAACCATCGACGGCGCGGACGGCTATGTCAGCGCCGCCGCGCTCACCCTGGTGCTGGCGATGGCGACGATCGCCGGGGCGGTCACCTTCCGTAGCGTCTCCGCCCTGCGGCAGGCCCGGCATGATCTGCAGGCGGTGCGGGCCGACTACGCCCTGGCCGGGGCGCAGGAGCGGGCCATGGCGCTGCTGGTCGCCGACACGGCCGACGGCCGCCTGAGCTTCGCCGTCGACACCGATCTGGGGTCGGCGACGATCCTGGCCGAGCCGGAGCGCGACAAGCTTCGGCTCTCCGAGCCCGTGCGCGAAAGTGATCTTGCGGCTCTGGGCGTGGCCGAACCGTCCGCCTTGCGCGCGCGTTTGGCCGCGCTGGGGGGCGTCTTCCCGACGCCGCAGACTCTGGGCCGGCTGGCCGCCGCGCCGCTCTGGCGCGCCTGCGGCCCATCCCTGGTTTCAGCCTGGGGAGAAGCGCGCGAGGCCGGACTTTCCAAGCCGGGCGGGCTTGACGGGCGCGGCGCGGGATCACGTCTCGGCCAAGTCTGGCGATTGCGTGCGCGCCTGGCCTCGGGCTGGACCGACGAGCGTCTGGTGCGCTTCGTCGGGGCCGAAGATCAGGCTGGCGCCGTGATATGGCGGGACTTCAGGCGGCAGGCTGACGACGCTGGCCTTTGCATCGGCAAGAAGGCGCAAAGCGCATGAGGACACGGGGATGATGACGGCGCGTACGAAGTCGGAACACGTCGGCGGCGAGGACGGCTACACGCTGACCGAGATGCTGGTGGTGATCGCCATCATCGGCCTGATCGCTGCGGTGCTGACGCCCAGTCTGATGGGCCAGCTCGGCCGTTCCCGGGTCAAGGCGGCCGAGTTGCAGCTCGATTCCGTGGCCGCGGCGGTCGAGACCTTCCACAGCGATCTGGGGCGCTACCCCACGCAGGAAGAAGGCCTGCAGGCCCTGTTCGCCGCGCCGTCCGGCGAGGAGGCCTGGATCGGTCCCTATGTCCGCAGCGCCAAGACCCTGAACGACCCGTGGGGCCAGGCTCTGATCTATCGCCTGGAGGACGAGGGGCAGGCTTTCGAGATCGTCAGCTACGGCGCCGATCGCAAGGAGGGCGGATCAGGTCTCAAGCGCGATCTGCATCGGCCGGAATGATCGTCAACTGGCCTCATCTCGCCTGCGGGGCGGCGCTGGGTCTGGTCGCCGGCAGTTTCTGCGCCACGCTCGCGGTTCGGGTCCGGACCGGCGCGGGTCTGGCGCTGGGCGGCCGTTCGCGCTGCGACCATTGCGGCCGGGGGCTTTCGATGATCGAGACCCTGCCATTGGCGGCCTATGTCGCCCGGCGCGGCGTGTGCGCGGGCTGCGGCGGCGCCATCTCCCGGCTGCATCCGGTCGGCGAGGCGCTCGGCGCCCTGGTCGTCGTTTCCGCGCTGAGCGTCTCGTCCTGGCCGGATGCCGGCGTCTTCATCCTGCTGGGGTTCGTTCTGCTGGCGGCGGGGTTGGTGGATGCGGCGGTGCTGAAGCTGCCCGACGGCCTCACGATCGCCGTCGCCGGTCTTGCGGGGCTGCTGGCCTGGCGGGACGACCGCCTCGTCGAAGGACTGGTTTCCGCCGCGTTCGTCGGCGGCGCGCTGCTGGGTCTTCGCTGGTTGATGACGCGTCGCCTGGGGCGTCAGGCGCTCGGACTGGGCGACGTCAAGCTCGCCATGGCCCTGGCCGTATGGCTCGGAGGGCTGACGTCCTGGGCGTTGGTGCTGGCCGGCCTCGCGGGCATGGCCTTCGACGCGGTTCGACGGCCAGCCGAAAGGCGATTGGCTTTCGGACCGTGTCTGGCGGCCGGCGCGTGGGTCGTCGGCCTTGCGGCGGAGGTCGGCGCATGGCCGATGTGAGCCGGTTGGAAGGCGACCCCGCCGTGCGCCAACGCGCGACCCTCTTGAACGGCCTCATCGAGGCGGGCCTGGTCGACGCCTCGGCCGTGGCCCGCGCCGAACTGGTCGCCGGGCGCACCGGCCAGCCCGTGGAGCAGGTGCTCAACCAGTTGGGCGCCCTGTCGGACGACGATCTGGCCGAGGCTTACGCCCGGGTGTCCGGTTGCGAGATCTGGCGGCCCGAGCGCCTGGCCCCGGCCATCGACCTGGTCGGCCTGGGGGTCTCGGAAGAGTTTCTGCGGCGCGCCCGGATCCTGCCCTTGCGCCGGGCGCGCGGCGGCCTGGTCTGCGCCGCCTGCGATCCGCTCGACAACGAGGCGCTTTCCGGCCTGGTCTTCGCCACGGGCGAGACCGTCAGCCTGTTCGTCGCGCGCCCGTCGGACTGGCGTCGGGCGATGGACGAGCTGTTCGGGCAAGGCGAGCGGCCCGCGTCGGAGACCCCCGACGAGCGCCGTCTTGAGCGCGAGATCGACCAGGTGGCCGACGGGGCCCTGGAGGGGGGCGGAGCGCGCCTGGTGGCGGCGGTGTTCGAGGCGGCCCTGGCCGCGGGCGCTTCGGACATACACTTCGAGCCGCGTCGGCACGACCTGGCCGTCCGTCTGCGCGTCGACGGGCGGATGATCGATCACCGGATCGTCTCGGCCGACCTGGCCGCGCCCGCCGTTTCGCGGATCAAGGTGATCGCCAACCTGAACCTGGGCGAGCGCCGTCTGCCGCAGGACGGGCGGACCAGCTTCGTGGTCGGCGGCAAGGCGGTCGACGTGCGGGTGGCCACCTCGCCGACGGTGTTCGGCGAGTCTGCGGTGCTGCGCATCCTCGACCGTTCCGCCGTTCCGCTCGATCTGGCGACGCTGGGCCTGGACGGCGGGGTCACCGAGGTTCTCGGACGCGCCGCGCAGACGCCGCACGGCCTGTTCCTGATCACCGGCCCGACGGGCAGCGGCAAGACCACGACGCTCTACGCCATGCTGCAGAGCTTCGCCGGCTCGGCCAAGAAGGTGCTGAGCATCGAGGACCCCGTCGAATACCATTTCGAGCACGTCTCCCAGACCCAGGTGGCCGCGCATCTGGGCCTGACCTTCGCCGCCGCCCTGCGCTCGTTCCTGCGTCAGGATCCGGACGTCATTCTCGTGGGGGAGATCCGCGACCCGGAAACGGCGGCCGTGGCGGTGCAGGCGGCCATGACCGGCCACCTGGTGCTGGCCTCAGTCCACGCCAACGACGCTCTGGCCGTGCTGCCCCGCCTGCGCGACATGGGCGTAGAGCCCTATCAGTTGGCCGCGGCCTTCCGCGGCGCGGCCGCCCAGCGTCTGGTGCGACGGCTGTGTCCGCATTGCCGGCGAGAGGCCCCGATCGACGCGGCCGGCCGCGCGCTGCTCGCGGCGGCCTGCGCGCCGCCGAGCACGCGGATGTTCCACGCTGTCGGCTGTGGCTCCTGCAGCGGCGGTTATCGCGGCCGCCTGCCGATCGCCGAGGCCTTCATCGCCGACGAGCCGATGTTGCGAATGGTGGCCGAGGGCGGCGAGGCCGGGGCGCTGGCCGAGCACGCCCGCCGCCGGGGCCTGGCCTCGATGCTCGCCGATGGGATCGCCAAGGCCGTCGAGGGGCTGACCACCTTCGAGGAAGTGACGGCGGCTGTGCATGGCTGAAGGCGGGCGACGTTTTGACTATCTCGCGGTCGACGGCCAAGGCCGTCGGGTCAGGGGCGTCGTCGAGGCCGGCGGGGAGGCCGCGGCGTTCGAGCGCCTGCGACGCGACGGCCTTACGCCTCTGCGCTTGAGGCCGGCCCGCGCCTCCGGCGACGGAAAGGGCGGGGCGGGGCGGGGCATCGACGATCGGCGGCTGGGCGCTTTGCTGGGCAGCCTCGCCGACCTGCTGCGGGCCGGGGCCGACATCCGTTCGGCCCTGGGCATTCTC
>JASGDR010000174.1:0-3163 GCA_047607095.1 Caulobacter sp. | reverse complement strand
CTTCGCGACAGCTCCCCCAGAGGGGGAGCATCAGCAGTGTTGGATCCTCCCCCTCTTGGGGGAGGTGGCCCGGAGGGCCGGAGGGGGTTATTCCCCCCGGATCCCCCGCATCCGCTCCAGGGCGCCCTGCAGGATCCAGCCGGCGGCCATCTTGTCGACGACCTCGCCGCGGCGCTTGCGGTTGACGTCGTGCTCGTCGATCAGCACGCGGGTCACCGCCGCCGTCGACAGGCGTTCGTCCCAGAAGGTGATGACGAGGTCCGGGCGCAGGCGCAGCAGGTTGCGGGCCAGCGCGCGGTTGCTCTGGCAGCGCACGCCCTCGGTGCCGTCCATGTTGACTGGCAGGCCGACGACGATCCCGGCCACCTTGCGGTAGTCGATGATCTCGAACAGCGCTTCGGCGTCCTGGGTGAACTTGGTCTTGTGGATCACGGTCAGCGGGCTGGCGACGGTCAGGGTGACGTCGGACACGGCCACGCCGATGGTCTTCTCGCCCGGGTCCAGGCCGATGATCGGCTTGTAGTCGGGAATGGCGGCGGAGAATTCTTCGATGTCGAGAACGGGCATGGGCGGCTTCTACGCCTTTGCGGGCTCCGAAGCGAGGCCTGGGGAGGCGAGGTCCAACCGGTAGAACACCGTATCCACCGCCATGCGGGGATAGGTCGACGGCAGGTCGGGGGCTTCGACCCGAACGAAGCCGTTCTTTTCGTAGAAGCGGTGGGCGGCAAGGAAGGCGGGCGTGGTGCCCAGCCAGATGCGGGCGAGCCCCCGCTCGCGGGCGAAGGCCAGCAGCGTGTCGAGCAGCGCCTGGCCGGTCCCGATCCGGGCGCCCCGGAACGCCTCGGCCACGAACATCTTGCGTAGCGCGCCGTCCCGCGGCCCGAACCGCTTGAGCCCGATGCTGCCGACCACGGCGTCGTCCTCGACCGCCACCCAGAACCCGCCGTCCGCCTGGTAGAAGCCGGGGATGTCGGCCAGGTCCGGCTGGTCGGCCAGGGTCACCGGCACCCCGAACTCCTGCCGCTGGATCGGCACGATCAGCGCGGCGACGCCCGGGGCGTGTTCGGGGGAGAAAGGGGCGATGGTCATGGCTGTTCCGGCGAGTCAGGACCCCGATCCTGCCGCGCGGGTGCGAAAAGGCGAGGGGGAAGGGGAGGCCGGGCTTGTCAAAGACGACGCTAGGCGGGTAACCCACCCCTCGACTGTCCGTGACCACGGACAAACAACACTACTGCTTGGAGAAGGCCCCATGGCCATCGACGCCGCGACCGTCCGCAAGGTCGCCCGGCTCGCCCGCATCGCCGAACCCGAAGAGCGCATCGAGGCCCTGACCCAGGAGCTCAACGGGATCATGACCTGGATCGAGCAGCTGGCCGAGGTCGACACCGACGGCGCTGAGCCGCTGACCAGCGTCGTGGCCGCCGGCCTGCCGCTGCGCGAAGACGTCGTCACCATGGGCGGCGAGCCGCAGGTGGTGACCGGCAACGCGCCCAAGACCGTCTCCAACTTCTTCGTCGTGCCCAAGGTGGTCGAATAATGAGCGCCCTTACCAAGCTCACCCTGAAGGGCGCCGTCGACGGCCTGGCCGCCAAGGACTTCACCTCGGTCGAACTGACCCGCGCCCACATCGACGCCATCGAAGGCGCGCGCGGCCTCAACGCTTACATCCTGGAGACCCCGGAGCAGGCGCTGGAAATGGCCGCCGCCTCGGACGCGCGCCGCACCAAGGGCGAGGCCGGTCCGCTGGACGGCGCGCCGCTGGGCGTGAAGGACCTCTTCTGCACCAAGGGCGTGCGCACCACGGCCTGCTCGAAGATCCTCGAGAACTTCGTCCCGGCCTACGAGTCGACCGTGACGTCGAACCTGTGGCGCGACGGCGCGGTGATGCTGGGCAAGCTGAACCTCGACCAGTTCGCCATGGGCTCGTCGAACGAGACCAGCTACTTCGGCCCGGTCACCAACCCGTGGCGCGCCAAGAACAGCAACAAGGCCCTGACCCCGGGCGGTTCGTCGGGCGGCAGCGCCGCCGCCGTCGCCGCCGACCTCTGCCTGGGCGCCACCGCCACCGACACCGGCGGCTCGATCCGCCAGCCGGCCGCCTTCACCGGCACCGTCGGCATCAAGCCGACCTACGGCCGCTGCTCGCGCTGGGGCGTCGTCGCCTTCGCCAGCTCGCTCGACCAGGCCGGTCCGATCGCCAAGACCGTCGAGGACGCGGCCCTGCTGCTGAACTCGATGTCGGGTCACGACGAGAAGGACTCCACCAGCCTGGACATCGCCGTTCCGGACTTCACCCAGTTCATCGGCAAGTCGGTCAAGGGTCTGCGCATCGGCGTTCCGAAGGAATACCGCGTCGACGGCATGCCCGCCGAGATCGAGAAGCTGTGGGCCGACGGGATCGCCTGGCTGAAGGAGGCCGGCTGCGAGATCGTCGAGATCAGCCTGCCGCACACCAAGTACGCCCTGCCGGCCTACTACATCGTCGCTCCTGCCGAGGCGTCGTCGAACCTCGCCCGCTATGACGGCATGCGGTTCGGCCTGCGCGAGGACGGCGCCAATCTGACCGAGATCTACGAAAACACCCGCGCGTCGGGCTTCGGCGACGAGGTCAAGCGCCGCATCCTGATCGGCACCTACGTGCTGAGCGCCGGCTATTACGACGCCTACTACCTGAAGGCCCTGAAGGTGCGTCGCCGCATCGCCGAGGACTTCGACAACGCCTGGACTAAGGTCGACGCCATCCTCACCCCGACCGCGCCCTCGGCGGCGTTCGGCCTGGGCGAGAACAGCAACGATCCGATCGCCATGTACCTGAACGACGTCTTCACGGTGACGACCAACCTGGCGGGCCTGCCGGGCCTCAGCCTGCCCGCCGGCCTCGACGCCAACGGCCTGCCGCTGGGTCTGCAGATCATCGGCAAGCCGCTGGACGAAGGCACGGTGTTCTCGGTGGCCGGCGCCATCGAAAAGGCCGCGGGCTTCACGGCCAAGGCCGACAAGTGGTGGTGATGTGAACGATCCTCGCCCTTCGACAGGCTCAGGGTGAGGATCAAAGTCGACGCCTGCGCTGAAACCTCATCCTGAGCCTGTCGAAGTAAGAGGTTTCACGCACAATAAAATGGGCGGCTCCAGCGTTGGAGCCGCCCTTCGTCATTTCAGTCGG
>JASGDR010000173.1:0-6594 GCA_047607095.1 Caulobacter sp. | reverse complement strand
TGGGAGGCTGACCGCGATGCGCCCCTCCCCGCTCCTGCCTCTCCTGGCCGTGCTGCTGCTGGCCGCCTGCAACGACGATCCTCCGGCCGCCGGAACCGGCGGCGAGGTGAAGACCCCCGCCTCGACCGCGCCCTCGGCTCCCACCAGCGACGACGCGCCCGCCGACGGCGGCTCGGAACAGGCGGCCGACGAGCCCCTGCCGCCGGGCGAGACCGCCCCGCCCGCCCCCGCCGAGCCCGACGCCGGCCTGACCTTCGCCCACGAGCCGCCGGGCGTGCTGCCCGCCGGCCAGGGCGCGGGCTATCTCGACCGCACGGTCTGGGCGCCGGCCATGTGCTGGCCGCTGATGGAGGCGGGCTATCCCAACTCGCAGGTCTACGGCCACGGC
The DNA here is from genome assembly GCA_047607095.1 of Caulobacter sp. GTDB lineage: Bacteria > Pseudomonadota > Alphaproteobacteria > Caulobacterales > Caulobacteraceae > Caulobacter. The sequence continues at coordinate 6,206 of JASGDR010000173.1, read as the reverse complement.
GGCGGCATGGGTCCGGGCGGCGGCCAGTGCGACGGCCCCAACTACGCCCTGCCCTGGCGCGACAACTTCTGCGAGGCGCGCTCGCGGGCCAATCCGCTGTGCGGCGGCTCGGGAACCGGCCACCAGGGCCAGGACATCCGCCCGGCGACCTGCAAGAAGAACCAGCACTGGGCCGTGGCCGCCGAGCCGGGGATCATCACCGACATCGGCAGCTACACCGTCACCCTGGTGGGTTCGGCCGCCCCGCACCGCACCTATCGCTACCTGCACATGCAGATGGCGGCCCTGGCGGTGAAGGAAGGCGACAGCGTCGCGGCCGGCCAGAAGCTGGGCAAGGTCGCCAACGACTTCGGCGGCGCGGCCACGACCATCCACCTGCATTTCGAGATCAGGGCCGGCGTGGCGGGCGTGACGACGGACGGCAAGCCGGTGGCCCTGCACACCTTCCTGCCGCCCTATCTGAGCCTGGCCCAGGCCTATCAGCGCAAGCTGAACGGCGGGACCTGCGGCTAGGCGGCGGCCTTCAGGAACGCCGCCATCGCCGCCAGCACCGGCGCCTTCTTCCGGAACGGCCGCGACAGGGCCAGCAGCGGGGCGGCATGATCGAGACCGGGGTAGATCTGCTCCTCGACCGTCACGCCCGCCTCGCGCAGGGCCTCGGCCAGCCTGCGGGTGTTGCGTGGGCGGACGGTGATGTCGGCCTCGCCCGTGGCCAGGAACGCGGCCGGCGCGTCGGCGCGGACAAAGCTGATCGGCTGGGTGGCCGGCAGGTCCTCCACGTGACCGAAGGTGCGGGCCGAGATCGCCCCGTCCAGCGGCAGGAAGGCGTAGGGCCCGGACAGGCCGGCGAAGCCCTTCACCGCGAAAGGATCGACGCCGGCGACGCGCAGATAGCCGACGTCGAGCGCCAGCATGGCGGCGATGTAGGCGCCGGCCGAATGCCCCGCCAGCAGCAGCCGGGAGGGATCGCCGCCCAGGTTCGCGGCATGGTCGACGGCCCACCGCGTCGCCAGGGCGCCGTCCTCCAGGAAGCTCGGATAACGCACTTCCGGATGCAGCCGGTAGTCGGGCAGGACGACCAGGAAGCCCTGAGCCGCCAGGGCCCGGGCGGCCCAGCCGTAGTCGACCCGGCGGCCGGAGTTCCAGGCCCCGCCGTAGAAGAAGACCAGAACCGGCGCGCCCTCGGCTCCGCCCGGCGGGGCGTAGACGTCCAGGCGCTGGCGCGGGTTGGCTCCATAGGAAACCCCGCGCGCCAGCCGGCGCGCGGGGTCCTTGGGCGTCAGGGCGGCGAAGGCCGCCAGAAGCAGGCTCAGAGCTTGTACCCGCCGGACAGGATCTTGGCGTGGACCGTCTTGGTGACCTTCACATAGCCCTTGCCGGGCTCGCGGAAGTACAGCGGATCCTTGATCTTGGCCGGGTCGAAGCCTTCCTGGACGAGATCCATCTTGCGGTACTTGAAGGTGCCGGTGGTCTCGATCTCGGGCTGCAGGCGCACGAACACGGGACGGGCGTAGGTCGGCATCTCGCGGTCGACGTACTCGGCCAGCTTCTCGATCTCGAACTCGGGGCCGACGACCAGCGAGGCCATGCCGGCCTTGCCGTCGAGATCGCCCACCGGCACGCCGTAGACGTTGATCTCCTTGACGCCCGGGAAACCGGCCAGACGTTCGGAGACCTCGCTGGTGGCGACGTTCTCGCCCTTCCAGCGGAAGGTGTCGCCGATGCGGTCGACGAAATAGATGTAGCCGTCGCTGTCCTGGCGCATCAGGTCGCCGGTGCGGAACCAGTTGTCGCCCTTCGCGAAGACGTCGTGCAGCACCTTCTTCTCGGTGGCCGCCTTGTCGGCGTAGCCGGTGAAGTTGGAGCGCGCGTCGCTGGCGATGTGGCCGATGCACTCGCCGATCTCGCCCGGCCGGACCTCGATGCAGCAGCCGTCCGGACCTCGGACGGGCGTTTCGGTCTCGACGTCGAACTTGACGATGCGGATGTTGAACTTCTTGCGCAGGTAGCCCGGCACGCGGCCGATGGCGCCGCGGCGGCCGTCGAAGTTGAACAGCGAGACGTTGCCTTCCGTCGCGCCGTAGAACTCGAGCACCCCGCCCACCTTGAAGCGGTCGAGCATGTCGTCCCAGACGTCCGGGCGCAGGCCGTTGCCGAAGATCAGGCGGATCTTGTGGGCGCGCTCGTACTCGTTCTCGGGCTGGTTGGCGAGGTAGCGGCACAGCTCGCCGATATAGACGAACATGGTGCACTTCTCGGCGACGATGTCGCTCCAGAAGTGGGTGGCCGAGAACTTCTTGCGCAGCACGATGCTGCCGCCGTTCAGCAGGCCCGCGCCCATGGCGCACAGGCCGCCGGTGGCGTGGTAGAGCGGCAGCGTCACGTAGATGCGGTCGGTCGGACGCGAGTCCGTCGAGCCGGCGAAGCCGCGCATGTAGAGCTGGGCCCGCATGTGGGTGATGCGCGCGGCCTTGGGCAGGCCCGTGGTGCCGCTGGTGAAGATGTAGAGGGCCGTGTCCTTGGCGGTCAGGCCGCCCCGGGCGGTCTCGCGGTCGGGGCGCAGCTGGCTGCAGCTCTTCAGCGCGTTGACGAGATCGCGCTGGTCGCCGTGGACGGGGCCCAGCACCCACTGCTGGATATGACGACCCAGCTGGTCCTTCACCTGCTCGAAGCAGGGCGAGGTTTCCGGGTCGACGATGCAGTGCAGCGCCTGGGAGATGTTGAGGCAGTGCGCCAGGGCGGTGCCCGTCAGTTGGTTATTGATCAGAGCCGTGGCGACGCCGACCTTCGAAAGGCCGTACCAGATCGCCAGGTACTCCATGCGGTTGGGCATGAAGAGAGCCACGGTCTGGCCCCGGGTGATCCCCTGCCCCTTCGCCCAGTGGGCGTAGCGGTTGGCGATGGCGTCGAGCTCGCCATAGGTGATGCTCTTGCCCTCGAAGGTGATCGCGGAGCTCGACTTCCACTTGTCGACGGCGGCCTCGAGGTCGTCGCAGATCAGGTTGTCGCTGTCCGGCGCTATCGAGTTCACGCGCTTCAGAGTGCGGGTCAGCCCCTTGAGGAACCGCCACTCCCGCTTCAACTTGGCCTGCAGACGCATAAATTCACTCCCTTCAAACAACCATTGGAGAGCGCCGGGCTAGCGGTCAAGTCGTTGGAAGGTCTTGCGTGTGCATCTGCGAAGCGCAATCGCTCGCAGCGGCGAAATCGTCTCGCATGCCGTAAGGGCACTATTGAAAGGGCCGCGTGGAACTGATCCACGCGGCCCCTTTGGTCTCGGATTCGAGCTTTACCTTAAGGTCAGCCTGAACCTTGTTTTAGCCGTTGGCGACCTTGCGCTGGTCGTCGCGCGCCGCCTTCAGCTTCTCGGCCACCAGGAACGCCAGCTCCAGGGCCTGCTCGCCGTTCAGACGCGGGTCGCAGTGGGTGTGGTAGCGGTCGGCGAGATCGGTCTCCGACACGGCGCGGGCGCCGCCCAGGCATTCGGTGACGTTCTGGCCGGTCATCTCCAGGTGCACGCCGCCTGGATGGACGCCTTCCGAGTGGGCCACTTCCACGAAGGTCTTCACTTCGGACAGGATGCGGTCGAACGGACGGGTCTTGTAGCCGGTCGAGGCCTTCAGCGTGTTGCCGTGCATCGGGTCGGTGGCCCAGACCACCGAGCGGCCGTCGGCCTTGGTGGCCTTCATCAGGCGCGGCAGGCGGTCGGCGACCTTGTCCGAGCCGAAGCGGCCGTACAGCGTCAGGCGGCCCGGCTCGTTGTTGGGGTTGAGCACGTCGATCAGCCGCAGGAGGTCGTCGCCCTCCATGGTCGGGCCGCACTTGAGGCCGATCGGGTTTTTCACGCCGCGCATGAACTCGATATGGGCGCCGTCCAGCTGGCGGGTGCGCTCGCCGATCCACAGCAGGTGGGCGCTGGTGTCGTACCAATCGCCCGAGGTGCTGTCGACGCGGGTCATGGCCTCCTCGAAGCCCAGCAGCAGGGCCTCGTGGCTGGTGAAGAACTCCACGCGCTTCAGGTCGGGCTGGGTGTCGGGCGTGACGCCGACGGCCGACATGAAGGTCAGGGCCTCGGAGATCTTCTCCGACAGCTCGCGGTAGCGCGCGCCCTGCGGGCTGTCGCCGACGAAGCCCAGGGTCCAGCGGTGGATGTTGTAGAGGTCGGCATAGCCGCCGCTGGCGAAGGCGCGCAGCAGGTTCAGGGTCGCGGCCGACTGACCGTAGGCCTTCAGCAGGCGGTCCGGATCGGGCGTACGCTCGCCTTCGTTGAAGTCCATGCCGTTGATGATGTCGCCGCGATAGGACGGCAGCGTCGTCTCGCCGATGGTCTCGATCGGCTCGGAGCGCGGCTTGGCGAACTGGCCGGCGATACGGCCCACCTTCACCACCGGCTTGCCGCCGGCGAAGGTCAGCACCACCGCCATCTGCAGGATCAGACGGAAGGTGTCGCGGATGTTGTCGGCGTGGAATTCCTTGAAGCTCTCGGCGCAGTCGCCGCCCTGCAGCAGGAAGGCCCGGCCTTCGGCGACGTCGCCCAGCAGACTCTTCAGACGGCGCGCCTCGCCGGCGAACACCAGCGGCGGCATCTGGCGAAGGGTCTGTTCAACGCGCTCGACAGCGGCCGCGTCCGGATAGTCGGTCGGCACGTGCTTGGCGGGTTTGGCTCTCCAGGTCGCGGGGGTCCACCGGGCGGTCATGATGTTCTCGAAGGTTCTAAAAGGGAGCGCTGATAGCGCATCCGGACGGTAAAAGCAAAAATCGTGCGGCGAAGGTGTGTATTTTAGCGCGTCGGGGAAATTTCGACCAAACCGTCGCCGTGACCGCCGCTCGAACGGCGCAGGACGACGCAGGCGACGATGGCCAGGGCCCCGACGGCGATCCACCACTCCTGCCAGACGCCGAAGCTCAGCGCGCCGATGACCAGATAGCTGACCAGGGCCGCGCCGGCGGTCGCCGCCGCGCCGCGGTCGGTCTCGGCCGTACGGGTGACGCCATAGGCCAGCCAGCAGAAGAAGGCGCCCGCCAGGGCCGCTCCGATCGCGCCCAGTTCGAGCCACAGCTGGAGCTGGGCGTTGTGGGTGTGCAGCGGGATGGCGTCGCCGAAGGTGCGGCTGGCGTCCAGACCCCAGCCGCGGAACGGATGGGCCTGCACATGGTCGGCGGCGAAGGCCCAGATGTTCAGCCGGGCGTCCCACGACGGCGGCACCAGGGCGTGCAGCCAGGCCCAGAAGCCGGTCTGGATCGCCCAGAGCACCGCGAGCGGCGCCACGACGAACGGCAAGGCCACGACCAGGGTCAGCAACCGGCCGCCGGCCTTGCCCAGCGACTTGATCAAGGCCCAGGCCAGCAGTCCCGCGGCCAGCGCCACCAGGCAGGAATCCGCGCTGGACAGCACCGAGGTCGTGATCGCCCCGGCCAGCAGCAGCACCACGGCCGCGTGCTTGCCGCGCCGCGCCAGGGCGGCGGCGGCCGGCCAGAACAGCACCGTCAGCACGTAGCAGCCGATGCTGATCTTCACCTTGGCGATGTCGGGCCGCACCGGATCGCCGGTCAGATCGCGGACCTTCTGGAAGATCGCCGCGCCGGTCAGTGAATCCAGGCCGATCACGACCGCCAGGGCCAGAACCCCGAACCCCATGACCGTGGCCGCGCGGTCGGCCGCGCGGAACGACAGGCGAAGCGCCGCGCCGACCGCCGCGCCGTACAGCGCCAGCTGCAGAAGCAGCTTTCCCGCCGTCAGCTTCTCGATGTCGCCGTACGACTTCAGGGAGCCGGGAGGCGGCGCGGCCGGGCTCCAGGCCATGCTCCAGACGCCCCAAAGGGCCAGCAGCAGCAGGATCAGGGCCGGGGCCACCGGCGCGCGGGGCTTTCCCATGACCGGCAGGGCCAGCAGGCCGACCAGCGACAACAGCGGCGCGAAACCGAGCTGCGCGAGATAGCCCAGCAAGGGCGTCATCACGAACAGGAAGATCATGACGCCGCCCAGCCACGGCGTCTCCTTCTCGGTCACGGCCGTCACGGTCATACGCCGCCCACCTCGGCCGGAACGTACTTCTCGCGCATAGTCACCAGTTCCTCGGCCAAGGTCGGGTGGACGGCGCAGGTGCTGTCCCACTGCGGCTTGGTGACGCCCATCTTCACGGCGATGGCGGCCATCTGGATGATCTCGGGCGCGTCGGGACCCACGACGTGGACGCCGACGATTT
>JASGDR010000172.1:0-4489 GCA_047607095.1 Caulobacter sp. | reverse complement strand
CTGTCGGGCTTCGAGCCGGATCGTCCGGAACGCCTGGAAAGCCCCGTGTTCGGACGAAGCGAGCCCGAGGAACTGCTGATCGACGAGGTCGAGGCGCTATGGTCGCCGATCGCCGAAAGCGACGACTGGGCGCCGCTCTACGCCAAGCTCGGCCGCATCGAGACCGCGAGGCGCGCCTACAACCTGGACGACTGACATAAGTTTGAGGCATTTATGCCGCATGCTGAGTTTTCCGGAGTCGCAGCCGGAACCAACGTCAAGCTTGCGGTTTGATTGAGCTGGACGGCGGTCTATCAACCCCGCGGCCGACCCCCGGCGGGTTAGAGGTGGAGAAAAACGCATGCGCATCTTCCAACCGATCATGCTGGTCTGCGCCGTCGCCCTGTCGTTCATCGGGGCCCTCGGCATTCCCGGCTGCGCCCGCGCCATCGGCGAGGCGCTCTCGGACGGCCCGGAACTGGCTTAAGCGCTACTAGATCCTCCCCCTTTGGGGGAGCTGGCCCGGAGGGCCGGAGGGGGGACGTTTTCAGCTCCTGCTGACGTCCCCTGCTCCTGCGCCGCTCCATGGCGCCAAATTTACCACACCGGCCGCAACTTGCGCTTGCGCCGCTCGCCGGCCCCTGGCGCGACTTCGCATAACCCTGTAATCGCCCGCCTCCCGATAAGGACCTCGAAGATCATGGCGCGCAAAGCCCTGCCGATCATGCCCGTCACCTACCAGCTCGACCGCCAGGTCGAGGGTAGCGACGCGCGCGTGTCGGAGGGGAAGACGGCCTAGGTCCAAGCGGACTTCGGAGTAACGAAAACCCCTCCTGGCCTTGGCCGGAGGGGTTTTTCGTTTTGCGCGGAAATTCCTTCGCCCATGACGCCGGGAGGGCGGATTGGAAAGGAGAAGCCCATGGGAGGCTTCACGCATATCGAAAGCCGAGGCGCGCCGATCAAGGCGTGGACCCACGGCGTGCCGATCGAGGACGCGGCGCTCGCGCAGTTGCGCAACGTCGCGGCCCTGCCGTTCATCCACAAGCACGTGGCGGTGATGCCCGACGTGCACTGGGGCAAGGGCGCGACCGTCGGTTCGGTGATCCCCGCCTGGAAGGCGATCATCCCGGCCGCCGTGGGCGTCGACATCGGTTGCGGCATGATGGCGGTTCGCACCTCGATCCGCGCCGAGCATCTGCCCGACAACCTGCTGGCGATCCGCTCGGCCATCGAGGCCGCCGTGCCGCACGGCCGCACCGACAACGGCGGGCTGAACGACAAGGGCGCCTGGCGGGTCGAGCCGCCGGCGATCGCCGCCGAGAAGTGGGCGGGCCTGAAGGCGGGCTACGACGACGTCGTCGCGCGCAACCCCAAGGCCGCCCACCCGCGCGGGTACGGGCACCTGGGCACGCTGGGCACGGGCAACCACTTCGTCGAGCTGTGCCTCGACGAGGCCGGCGACGTCTGGGTGATGCTGCACTCGGGTTCGCGGGGCGTGGGCAACCGCTTCGGCACGTTCTTCATCGAGCGGGCCAAGCACGAGATGCGCCGCTGGTTCGTCAACCTGCCCGACGAGGACCTGGCCTACTTCGCCGAGGGCTCGGACGGCTTCGTCGACTACGTGCGGGCGGTCGCCTGGGCCCAGAAGTACGCCCGAGCCAACCGCGAGGTGATGATGGACCAGGTGCTGGGCGTGCTGCGTGCGCATTTCCCCGACCTGGTGGTGACGCAGGAGGCGGTGAACTGCCACCACAACTACGTCTCCAAGGAGAAGCACTTCGGCAAGGAGGTCTACCTGACCCGCAAGGGCGCGGTGTCGGCCAAGGCCGGAGAGCTGGGCATCATCCCCGGCTCGATGGGCGCCAAGTCGTTCATCGTGCGCGGCAAGGGCAACCCCGAGTCGTTCTGCACCTGCTCCCACGGGGCCGGGCGGGTGATGAGCCGCAACGAGGCCAAGCGCCGCTTCACGGTGGACGACCACGTGGCCGCCACCGCGGGTGTCGAATGCCGCAAGGACGAAGGCGTGATCGACGAGACCCCGATGGCCTACAAGGACATCGACGCGGTCATGGCCGCCCAGAGCGACCTCGTCGACATCGTCCACACCCTGCGCCAGGTGGTGTGCGTGAAGGGCTAGCAGGACGCCGTCCGGTCGCGAGACCGGGCGGCGTTTCTGCGTGGCGATCAGAACACGCTAAAGGCGTATGGTTTTGTCTTGACGATGTCGTCTATCCACTGGTCGGCGGCGAAGTCACGACGAACCATGAAGTTGGATGCCAGGGCCTCGATATCCCTAAAGATCTGCGATCTCGCTTTTCCCGATTTCGGCAGATCGTCGGCTTTTTGATAAAGGTCGGCTATGTCTTGATCGAAGCTTGAATATAGATCTCTTCGAACTCTTGAGTGCTCCTTGCTAGCCATGTATCTGTAATAATCATCACGATTGATGAATCTGATTATAAGTACGTATACGTGATCATCCGATGCCGCATTCAGCGGTGCGTTGTGGACGCCATCCTGTATTTCTACGGAGTATCTCTGGCCCAGCCATACGCTTTCGAATTCAAGCGTGCCGGATGCGTGCATGGCGAGAAGGTCGTCGCGGGCCTTTATAATGGCGCGGTGATCGACCGCGTTGGTGAAGGTGATCTGGTGGTAGACGTCCCCGGACACCGCATCGGAATCGAACATCTGCTTTAATCTTATGGACCAGCTGGCGCGATCATCGATAAACATCGGGCTCCATCGTAGCACTCGAATGTCGTCTTCCTCGGCTCCCGGATTGCACTCTCCGGGAGTCGTGTTCGCCAATTGATTCATTTGTTCTGTGAACGAGTCTGGATGTATTGGGAAGTCTAAAGTTCTTCCTCTTTTTAGGACTTCAAATTTCAAGCATTTTCCATCCAGCTCAGCCAATACTTTCACGCCGTCTACATCCAGGAAGGCGAAATCGGTTCGTATGACGTCAGCGGATACGCCAAGTCGGTGAAGTAGTTTCCTGTAAGATGCAGTCGAACACAACAGTACAGCGCCAGTGGCTCCGTATGATTCGTGGTGAAACTGAAGTATGTTAGAATACATATGTGACGACAGGGCGTTGTCGAAAACAAATAGCCTGACAGTGTAGCTAGCCTGATTTTGTATATATTCTCTGGCTGATCGGCGTAAATCTTTCGACAGCCAAAATGTAGAAATGTTTTGCAAGCTTGTTGCATAAACCTTATCCGCCGAGGCAAACAAAGGTCTCGCTCGTAGAAGGAAATTCCTTTCAGCTCCCAAGTCTATGCTGAAATTTTCTGATAAACGATCCAGCTCGAAGTCCAGGCTCTCCAATATGGCATCGGCCATCCGCTCGCGGAATGGCTGATTCATCGCCTCAATTTCCCTCAGATTCCTAAAAATGCTCTGGTAGCGCTTGCGAGGGAAAGGCAGGTCGGCGTGGCGATTTTCCCGCTGCTGTAACTGTGGGATCAGTTTCGCCCTGCACTGAACAGACAGATCGACATCGTCCGAGAAGCGAATTTGCAGCGCCTTGTCGATGAACGACGGCAGTTGCTTGGTATCGATGCCCTGCTCACACAGGGGAATGATCGGAATATTGCGCTCATGGGCGCGCACCATCTCTTCCAGCACCCGAGGATTTGTAACCGATTGGTGGGTAAGGAGTGGGACGACGTAGTCGGCCTTATTCAGAAAGCTGGAGATAGTACTCCAGAGATCGTCGCCGACCGGAACCTCTCTCTCGTCATATAGTGCTAATGCACCTGCGTGCCTAAGTTCCTCGGTAAGAATCCCGCGCTTGGCGTAATTGGCCCACGAATAACTGATGAAGACCTGCACGAGAGCACCTGTGAGCGGAGTTCGGCGTCAAATCAGAACTGGATCCACGCGACTGCAACTGGCGGGTGACGGATAGTATTGCATCATGATGCAACTTAAGCGCAAGGGGCACCGGGGCGGAAAGCGTTTCTCGCGCGGCCACTTCGCCGGGGCTAGGCTCGTCAGTAAAGGCGCCAGGAAGTCAGGTCGGATCGATTTGGCGCGTCTGGAACTGTTCCTGAGCCTCACCCCTCCCAGTCCGCCAGCGCCCCCGTTCGCGCCAGGTTGGCGAACAGCCGCTGCACGTTGCCCGCGTTGGCGCGCGCCATCTCGACCACCGGCGTGGCCATCGCCGCCGGTAGGGCCGTGATCACGCCCTGCGGTTCGCGGCGGCAGAAGCCCAGCGTTTCCAGCGCCGCGACGTGGCGGCGGACGGTTTCGCGGGGGAGGGCGAGGGCGGCGGCGAGGGCGGCGATGCGGACGGGGCGGCCCAGGCGGGCGAGGCCGCCGTCGGGAGAGGGGACGACGTCGACCGGCGCGGCGCGGGTTCCCGCCAGGACCAGTTCGACCAGCACGCGGCTGGTCACGACGTCGCCGGTCAGGGCGATCAGGTCGGCGCAGGCGCGCAGGGCGTATTCCGACAGCGCCCAGTTGGCGGCGCGCACGGGCGGCTCGGCGGGCGGCTCTGCGG
>JASGDR010000171.1:0-12541 GCA_047607095.1 Caulobacter sp. | reverse complement strand
GCGTCGGCCGACTTCACACCCATCTTCGCCCGCACGGCGTCGTAATATCGGATCGTCGCCAGCGGGGTGATCGCCGCGTCGGACCAGCCGTGGAACAGGATCAGCTTGCCGCCCCGCGCCTTGAAGGCCGAGAGGTCCGGATTGTCCGAGGCCACGATCGGGGCGATCGCCTCGGCGGCCTTCAGATCCTTGTCCAGGTTCATTTGGGCCAGGCGCCAGCCTGTATTCCCGTAAACGAAGTTGGCGAAGAACGAGCGCGCGAACGACGGGTGCTGGGCCTTCTCGCCGCTGATCCACAGCGGCCAGGCGCCCGGCGTGGCCTCGCCGCCGGCCGGATAACCGGGAAGGATGACCCGGCCCTTCGCGTCGCGCGGCCCCTGGTACAGCTTGCGAAGGCCCGCGACCTGCGCCGGGGTCAGGCAGTCCGTGGCCTGGCCGTCCTTGCACTGGACGACGACGGGATCGAAGCGGCAGCGTCGGGGATCCTCGATCACACCGTCAACGACGCCGTCCAGCTTGTCGCATTGAGCCAGAGCGGCCTTCTGGACGACGGCCAGGCCGGCGGCGGGAATGCGGCTGTCGGGGTTCTCGTGTACGGCCTTCCAAGTCCAGGCGAAGCTGCCCATCAGCCGCGTCCAGGCGTTGGCCGGCGCCCCGGCGACGATTCCGTCGAAGTCGTCCGGATAGCGCTGGGCTTCCATCAGCGCCTCTCGGCCGCCGTCAGAACAACCGGTGAAATAGGCGCGGCGCGGTCCCCTACCGTAGTAGGCGGCGATCAGGGCCTTGGCGAAGACGGCGGTCTCGTGATTGGCGCGATAGCCCCAGTCGACGACCTTCTCGTGCTGGCCCAGGGCCCAGTTGGCCTCGCCGCCGGCGCCGTCCTCGGTGTGGCCCATGTCGGTCCCGGCCACCGCGTAGCCGGCTTGCACCGCCGGACGCATGGCCAGGCGCGGACCGCCCAGGGTTCCGCCGTAGCCGCCGTTGCCGGAGGCCATGAACTTGCCGTTCCAGGCCTCTTCCGCCGGCAGCCAGACCTCGACCCGGATCGAAGAAGACGAGGTCGGCGCCAGGGTGGCGTTCACCCGGCAATAGGCGCTCGCGGCAGGCAGCGGCGGGATCCCGAAGACCTCTATTTCCTGAGAGGCGCCGACGGGCATGGCCTTGACGGCGGTGATGGTCGCGCCGGCGACCTTGACCTTGGCCAGGTCTTCGCAAGGCGCGGCGGCGCGGGCGTGGCCGGCCAGGGCCAGCGCGCCCGTGAGCGCAAGGGGAGCGGCCAGGTAAGCGGCGCGGGTCATTGGATCACCGTCTCTTGCAGCGAAAGGCGGGTGGGAGCGACCGGCGCGTCGGCCGAGCGGGCGGCGATCTCGGCCACCATCTTTTCATGCGACGCGCGGGTGATGGGATAGAAGAAGATCAAACCGGCCGAGGCCAAGCCGCCCGCCAGCGGGATCCAGAACATCATCGCCTTGATGCCCGCGAGGGTCTCTGGGCTTTGGGCGGCGTTGGGAACGTAGCCGACATGGGTCAGCGCGATTCCCAGGAACCCCGCGCCCAGGCCGAGGGCGGCCTTCTGCCCCAGCACCACCAGACCGAAGACCAGCGACTCGGTGCGCACGCCCGTACGCCATTCGCCGTACTCGACGGTGTCGGGCAGCATGCCCCAGAAACAGACGACATAGGACGCCAGGCCCATGGCCTGCAGCACCACGGCGGCGAACAGCAGGGCCACGCCGTGGCCGTCGGCGAAATGCCAGAGCACGAGGCCCGCCAGGCCCGGCGCCGCGCCTATCAGCCAGGCCGCGCGCTTGCCGGCGAGGCGCACGACCACTGCAAAGGCCGGCACGCAGATCGCCGCCGTCAGGGCGCCTATGGCCAGAGCCGCACCGCCCAACTTGGCGTCGCCGACCACGTATTTGAAATAGTAGAGCAGGTTCTTCGAGAACATCGTGCCCGCGAAGGCGCTGAGCACCACCGCGCCCAGCACCAGCATGAGGGCCTTGTTGGCGACCAGACTGCGCAGGACGTCGCGGACGGGACGCGGCGACGGGGCCGTCTCCTCGACGGCGTCGAGACCGCGCGCGCCCCAGGCCACGGCCAGCAGGCAAAGGGCGGCGATCACGCCATAGCCCGCCGACAGGATCAGCCAGCCCCGGCGAGGCGCCTCGGGCGTCGACAGGGCCTGGGCCAGCGGCAGGGTCAGAGCGGCGACGGCGATCGCCGCCAGGGCGCCGAACACCATCCGCACGCCCGCCATGTCGCCCCGCTGGACGCTGTCGCGGGTGATGCGGGCGAACAAAGCCGCATAGGGGATCGAGACCAACGCATAGAGGGTGCGGAACGCCAGGTGAGCGGCGCCGGCGAAGACGACCGCGCCGACGCCAGGCCAGACAGGTCCCGCGAACATCGCCACGAAGCCGAGCGCCAGGGGCGCTCCGCCCAACAGCAGATAAGGCCGGTAGCGGCCCATCCTGGTGCGCGTGCGGTCCACCACCGCGCCCAGGATCGGATCCAGCGCCGCGTCCCAGATCAGGGCGGCCATGTAGATGAAGCCGGCGGTCGCCGCCGGCAGGTCCAGCACGTCCGTATAGAAGAACAGCAGGTAGAGCCCGGCCGTCTGCCAATACAGGTTGAAGCCGAAATCCCCGACGCCGATGGCCGCCTTCCTGACGGCCGTCAGCCGGGGTTCGTCACCCCCCAATAGGCTTGGAGCAGCAACGCTTGGCATTCCCTATCGCCTCCCCTGGTTCGGGGCTGGACCAACCGGCGCGCCCCGTTTATTCACCACTTGTATAACGAAATCGACAATGCCTTCAGGGGAGCCGAATGTCAAAGCCGCCAATCGATGTTCAAGGAAACCGGTTCGTCGACGCGCATGGACGCCACGCGATCCTGCGCGGGGTCAATCTGGGCGGTGATTGCAAGGTTCCCTGGCCCGACGGCGGCACCGACCGGCCCAGCGACTTCTCCGACCACCGCACAGTCAGCTTCGTGGGCCGTCCCTTTCCGCTGGAGGACGCCGACACGCACCTGGCGCGCATCGCTCGCTGGGGCTTCAACACCCTGCGCCTGCTGACCACCTGGGAAGCCGTCGAGCATGCCGGCCCCGGTCGGTACGACGAGGCCTATCTCGATTATTTCGCCGCCGTGGTCGAACGCGCCCAGGCCCACGGTCTCTACGTCTTCGTGGATTTCCACCAGGATGTCTGGAGCCGGATGAGCGGCGGCGACGGCGCGCCCGGCTGGGTGTTCGAGGCTCTGGGCCTGGACTTCACCCGTTTCGACGCCGCCGACGCCGCCCATGTCATGCAGCACCGCTACGACTACGCCAGCGAGGAGCGGCGGCAGGAAGACCGCTATCCGATGATGAGCTGGGCCAGCAACTACCGCCTGGCCGCCAACGGCGTCTGCTGGACGGCCTTCTTCGCAGGTGAGCTGCTGACGCCGGACTGGACGGTCGAGGGCCGCAATGTCCAGCGCTTCCTCCAGGACCACTATCTGGGGGCCATGGCCGCCGTGGCCCGGCGCGTGGCGCATCTGGACAACGTCATCGGCTTCGACACCTTCAACGAGCCGGGCCTCGGCTGGGTGGGCCTGCCGATGAGCGCGCCGAGGCTGCGCGCGACGCCGGAAGACCCCCTGCCCGTCTGGCCCGGCCTGGCCTGGACGCCGCTGGACGGCCTGCGCGCCGCACGCGGCCGCACCATCGAGGTCGCCAGGCTGGGCTGGAGCGACGAACGTGACGTGCTGCGGGTGCTGAGCCGCGAAACCGCCAACGCGGCGGGCGCGTCGATCTGGCTGGACGATGGCCCAGATCCGTTCGAGCGCGCCGGCGCCTGGCGGTTCGATCCGGACGGCGACCGGGTGCTGGATGAAGACTTCTTCCGTCGGCGTGACGGCAAACCCATCGATCACGAGAACCAGTGCATGGCGCCGTTCTTCGCGCGGGTCGCAGAAACCGTGCGCGCCGTGCGCCCGGACTGGCTGCTGTTCGCCGAGCTATGTCCCTACCTGATCGGCGCGGGGCGTTCGTTCCCGGACGCCATGCCCGAGCGCAGCGTCAACGCCAGCCACTGGTACGACATCGACATCCTGCGCAAGAAGCGCTTCGATCCCGACCGGAGCACGGACGCACTGAAGGCCAAGTACTTCACTCAGATGGCCTATATCGCCTGGCTGGGGACGAAGTTCGCCGCCGACGGCGCGCCGACCCTGATCGGCGAGTTCGGCATCCCCTACGACCTCAACCACGGCGAGGCCTTCGACGCCTGGGCTGGAGGCGAGCGCGGCGAACAGGTCTGGACCGCCCACACCCAGGCCCTGTCGCTGATGTACGACGCTCTGGACGCTCTGAAGCTGTCCTCCACCCAGTGGAACTATACGGCCGGCAACCGCAACGACCTTCGGGTCGGCGACGGCTGGAACCAGGAAGACCTGTCGATCTTCTCGCCCGACCAGATTGACGGGTCCGTCTCGAACGATCCCGACGCCGGCGCCCGCGCCCTGCTGGGCTTTTGTCGACCCTTTGCGCCGCTGGCCCAGGGCGCGATCACGGTCATGCGCTATGCGGAGAGCCGCTTCGAGCTGGAGCTGGAGGCCGATCCTACGATCGCCGCGCCGACCGAGATCTACGTTCCCGAGGTGCGTTTTCCAGGCGGCGCGACGGTGCGTGTTTCGCAAGCCTCCGCGCGCTGGCGTCACGACCGCGCCGCGCAAAGGGTTCTTGTCTGGGCCGACGAGGCCGGACCGCTGTCGATCAGCGTCGAGCCGGCGTGAAGCACGAAAAAACGGCCGGAGGGCGCGCGCCCTCCGGCCGGTGACAGCGCCAAGGCGCGGGACAAGGTCGCCTGGGGCGCGCCGCGGAAACCCGGCGCCGGCAAGCCGGCGCCGAGCCCCGCCGGTCGGTCAGTATCGGAGGTTCAAGGTCACGCCGTAGCGCCGGAAGGCGTCGCCGGTCAGCACCTGGCTGTAGTCGCCCTTGCCTCCGAACGGCGTCGCGAACAGCGCGCTGGGAAAGCGCTCGTCGGTCAGGTTCTTGCCCCACACGGCCAGCTTCCAGCGGTCGTTCTCGGCCCCGATCCCGATCGTCGCGCCCAGGACGCCGTAGCTCTTAACCGCGGTGTTGGGATCGCCCGTGGCCGAGGCGTTGTAGCCGTCGCGCCAGCCGTAGTCCGCCGAGGCGTTCAGCTGCAGGCCATGGCCGATGGAGCGCTCGTAGACCGCCGCCAGGCTGGCCTTCCACTTCGAGGAACCGCTGAGCGATCTGCCGGAGGCGTCGAAGCCATAGAGGCCCGGCGAAATCAGCACACAGCCCGACGGGGTCGTCACCGGGTCGCACGAGATCGGCGCGAACTTGCCGTACTGAGCGTCGATATAAGCCGCCGAGGCGGTGACCAGCAGGCCCGGCGCCAGGATGGCCGTCAGGTCGCCCTCGATCCCCTTGGTCTTCAGGTCGCCGGCGTTGATCGTACGGAAGGCCGGCGGGGTCAGGGTGAAGTCGACGGTCTGGGCCTGATAGTCCTCGAACTTGGTCGAGAAGGCCGCCACGTTCAGCACCGCCAATCCGCCCAGCAGGGTCGTCTTCACGCCGATCTCGTAGCTGGTCGGAATCTCCGGGCCGACCTTCTGGCTGACCGTGGCGCTGGAGACGCCCGTCTGGTTGAAGCCCGGCCCCTTGTAGCCACGCGACACCGTCGCATAGCCCATGGTCCGCTCGGCGAAATGGTACTGGGCGCCCACCCGCCAGGAGAGGTTCGTCTTCTCGACGGTGTCGACGAACGTCACCGTCGGGTTGATCCCGAAATAGCCGGCCCGGGTGAACTGGTGGAAATCCAGGCTGACCTTGTCGCGGGTCAGGCGCGCGCCGCCGATCAACGAGAGCTTGTCGTTCAGGTGATAGCTGGCCTGGCCGAACGCCGCGTAGCTCTCGGTGTCGACCAGGCTGTTGATCGTCGAGTTGATGATCGGCAACGGCGAAACGCCGAAGGTGCCGGTCTGGTCGGTCACCTGGTTGGTCTTCTGGCGGTAGTAGTAGAGGCCCGCCACGTACTCCAGCCTCTCGCCCGCCGGCGAGGCCAGGCGCAGTTCCTGGCTGACCTGGCGCAGGTCCTGGTTGGAGATGTTGTCGTTGAGGATGTTGACCGGGAGACTGTCGGAATCGCCGTTGCTGAAGTCGAAGTCGCGACGGCCCGCGGTGATCGAGGTCAGGGTCAGGCCGCCGGGCAGGCTCCAGGCGACCTGGGCCGAGAAGCCGTAGTTCTCGCGGTCCTTGTACTGCGGCCCGTCGATGCAGAGGGCGGCGTGGTCCGGCGAGGCCTTCACCCCGCACGCGCCCAGGACCAGCCCCATCGCGCCGAGAGAGTTCAGCTTGTAAGGCGACCAGGTGATCGACTGATCCTGCTTGGCGTAATCGGCCGTGACCAGGACATCGACGGCGTCGGTCGGCCGCCACAGCAGCTTGGCGCGGCCGCCCCATTCGTCGTTGCCGTTGAAGCGGCGGCCGTCCTTCAGATTACGCAGGACGCCGTCGGCCTTGTTGACGAAGCCGCCCACCCGCAGGGCCGCCTCGTCGCCCAGCGGCAGGTTCACCGTAGCGTCCGACTTGTTGTAGCCGTCCTGGCCGACATTGATATTGGCCAGCGCCTCGACCCGGCCGAGCTTGGGCGCGTTGGTCGTGATGCTGACCAGGCCCGCCGAAGCGTTCTTGCCGAACAGCATGCCCTGCGGCCCGCGCAGGATCTCGACCCGCGCCACGTCGTAGAAGCTGCCCAGCGCCATCTCCGGCCGCCCCAGCACCACGCCGTCCAGGACGGTCGACACCGTCGGTTCGATCGACGTCGAGAATGTCGAGGTGCCCACGCCGCGCACCGACACGCCGAACGAGGTCGCTTCGAAACTGGGAACGACCAGTTTCAGCTGATCGATATTGCCGATGTTGCGCCGCTGCAGGTCGGTTTCGCTGACGACGCTGACCGCGACCGGCACCTCCTGCAGTTTCTCCTCGCGCTTCTGGGCGGTGACGACCACCTCGGTGATCATCATCGCGTCGTCGGGTTTGGCCGTCTGCGCCAAGGCCTGGCCGGCCGACAGAGCCGCCAGCGAGGCTCCCAGCACCAACGCCGTCTTCAATCCGTTCATCAGATCCCCTCCCTTTGTTGTTGTTGGCGTCTCAGCGCGCCTGGGCGTCCCGCAGGGCTCCCAGCGCTCGGATGCGGTCCGGCGTCGCCGACAGAACCGCGCCGTCATTGGTCACGGTCATCCGCTGGTCTGCCGCCGGGTCGTAGCGGGCCCAGCCTGGATCGCCGGTCTTGGCGAAAGCGACCCACGCGTCGGCCCAGCGCTTGGCCGCGGCCTGGTCGGCGGCCGAAGGCGGGGTCTTGAGCTTGTCCAGGGTGTCGAACACGAAGCCCAGGTCGCCGGAGTGCGGCGCCCCTCGCCAATCCTTGCGCTTGGCCTCGACGACGTAGCCGAAACTGTAGAGCCAGACCGGCTGCCCCCCCTTGACCGCCAGGCCCGCCAAGGCGTGGGCCGGCTCGACAAAGGTGGCGTCGCTGGGCATGTCGGCGTTCAGCGCGGACTTGTTCCCGTAGATCGCCAACAGCTTGTCCTCGGGCAGGCCCAGCTGGCCGATCAGGCGGCCGGCGAACATGCCCTTCAGAAAGCTCGGAATGATCCCCAGCTCGTCGCTGTTGGCGCCGATCAGCAGCGGGACCCTGGCCTGGCGCCCCGCCGCGAAACCCTCGACCGCCGAGCCGGTGACGAGCTTGCCGTCGATCACCGGGCCGGAGAAGGTCGCCTCCTCCATGTTCAGCAGATCCAGCTTGCCCAGCAGCTTCGCCGCCGGCAGCGCGCGCAGGGCCGCCGCGTCCGCGTTCTTGAGCCCCGCCTTGTCGGCGAAGGCGACGCCGATGGCTTCAGCCGAGACCTTGCCCGGACGATCCGAGGCCAGCAGCGGCCACACGTCGCGGCCGCCGCCCGACTGGACGACGCCCTGCTGGAAAAGCCCCCGCGCGGTCGGGATCAGCATCATCTGCTCGACCGAGCCGCCGCCGGCGGACTGGCCGAAGATCGTCACCCGCGCCGGATCCCCGCCCAGCGCCGCGATATTGGCCCTGACCCACGCCAGGGCGGCGATCTGATCCATGTAGCCGTAGTTGGCCTTGGGCTCGTCCGCATGCTCGGCGTCGAGGGCGGGATGGGCGAAGAAGCCGAAACGACCCAGGCGGTAATTGAAGGTCACCACGACCACGCCGCGGCGGGCCAGGGCCGCGCCGTCGAACACCGGCTGACTGCCGGACCCCATCACGTAACCGCCGCCGTGGATCCAGACCATCACCGGGGCCTTGGCCGCCCCCTCGGGCGTCCAGATGTTGAGGGTCAGGCAATCCTCGCTGACCGGCAGCGTGGTCTGGGTGTCGTCCCAGCCGACGCGGTTCTGCATGCAATCCGGCCCGAAGGCCTTAGCCTCGCGCACGCCCGTCCAGGGCCTGGCCGGCTGCGGCGGCCGCCAGCGCAGGTAGCCGACGGGCGCCTGCGCATAGGGCACGCCCTTGAAGACCCGGACACCGTTCTCGACATAGCCGCGCAGGGCACCCGCGCCCACGCTTGCCTCGACTGAGGTCAGGGGCGCGGTCAGGGGCGCGGCCGGCGCCGGCGTGCGCCCCTGGGCCTCGCAGGCGGACAGGCACGCCGCGGCGGCCACGAGCAGCGCTAGGCCTATGGTGGTTCGGCTCGTCTCGAGCATGGCGTTTCCTTCGGACTCTGTCGGCCCGTCCCGAACTTTACGTTATGCAGTTGCATAATGAAATGTCGAGACTGATTCACCGATTGGTGAACCAATTTCCTTTCCAGCGCGACTGTGGTTAGTCTCGCCCCCTTGGCTTCGGCCATTCCGGACAGGGACACCGACTTGAATCTTCGCGCGCGTCAGAAGGCCGCCACTCAGGCCAGCATCCTCCAGGCGGCGCTGGAGATCTTCTCCGAGCAGGGCTTCGAAGGCGCCTCGACGCGGGAGATCGCCGCCAAGGCGGGCGTCCACCATGCGCTGATCAAGTACCACTTCGACAACAAGGACGCCTTGTGGCGGTCGGCGGTGACGTTTCTGTTCCAGCGTCAGGCCGAGGAGTTGAAGCTGCCGGCGCCCGACGATCCGGCCTATCGTTCGTACCGCGACTTCGCCAAGGCGGTGATCCGTTCGGTGGTGCTCTATTCGGCCCTCCATCCCGAGCACGCGCGCCTGATGGTCCAGGAGAGCGTGCGCGACAGCGAGCGTTTCCGCTGGGCGGCCGACGAGTTCATCGTCGAAGCCCGCAAGGCCGCCGAAAGCTTCATCCTGCTCTGCCAGCGCGAGGGCATCCTGCCCAAGGTGTCCGTGGCGGCCAGCGTCTACATCTTCGTCGGCGCGGCCCAGCTCTTCTACACTTTGGCGCCGGAGGTCCGGCAGGTCTGGGGCCTGGACCCATCCGACCCGAAGGTGATCGAGGACCACGCCGAGGCGCTTTCCGCCATCCTGGTGCGCTGACCCTCTCGACTTTCGTTATGCATCTGCATAACGTGATCGACGATAACCGCGCGGCTAGCCAAGGCCAGAGCGACGGGAATGGGGAGAGTGACGATGAAGCGTATGATCACGCACGGGCTGATCGCGATCGCCCTTTGCGCGGCGCCGCTCGGCATGGCCGAGGCCCGCCAGGCCGCGCCGGCCCAGCCCTACTACACGTTGGACACCAAGATCGCCGATATCTTCGCCGACCCCAAGGCTCGCGAAGTGTTCGGGGCGTTCTTCCGCAAACGCGGCGAGGCGGCCGGCCAGCCGGAGGCGACGGCCGAGGAACAGGCCAACATCGCCCAGGTCATCAAGAACTTCACCCCGCGCCAGCTGGCGACCTTCCCGCAAGCCAACCTGGACGAGGAAGCGCTGAAAACGCTGGGCGAGGCGCTGGCAAAGGTGCCCGCCCCAGCCACGGCCACGACGCCCTCGCCCGCGACGAACTGATCCGGCCATGACCGGCCCTACCCGGCGCGACGCCCTTTCGGGGGCGGCGGCTCTGGCAGCTTGCCTGACGGCCGGCTCGGCCCGCGCGGCGACGGCCTTCGCCGCCCCCGGCTCCCTGGTCAGCGAGCGCGCCGCCAATCCGATCGCCCTTGAGACACAAAGCCCTCGCCTGGCCTGGCGACCGCCGGTCGCGCGCCAGAGCGGCTGGCGCGTGCAGGTCGCCGCCTCCGAGGCCGACCTGCTGGCCGGACGCCTGACCTGGGACAGCGGCAAGGTCGCCGACCCGCTGGCGGTGGAGGCGGTCTATGGCGGACCTCCCCTGCCCTCGCGCGCCCGGCGCGTCTGGCGCGTTCGGCTATGGGACGGCGGCGGCCGGCCCGGCGCCTGGAGCGCGCCGGCCAGTTTCGAGATGGGCCTGCTGTCTCCGACCGACTGGGGTGACGCCGCCTGGATCGGCCGTCGACTTTCGCCGCCTAGCGGCTGGACCGACCAGACCCTGGCGATCGACTTCACCCTCAAGGGCCGCTTCTTCGACGTCCTGTTCCGCGCGCGTCCCGAAGGCAAGACCTATGGCGAAGCCTATGTGCTGCGGATCGGGATGGTGGACGACGCCCCCTCGCTGATGCTGCAGGTGCGGCAGTATCCCGGCGGGGCCAGCCCGCAGGTCAAGTTACGTCGGCTTCAGGTGTGGCCGCTGCCCGCCGCGCTGGCGAGCCTGAAGGGCCAGCGCCGTCGCCTGACGATCGAGGCGCGCGGAACGGCCCTGCGCTTCAGCCTGGACGACGTCCTGGTCGGCGCGCTGGACGACGCCGCCCAGGCCGAGGGCACCTTCGGCTTTCTGGCCCCGGAGGCCGAAGCCGCGACGATCCACGCCATCGACCTGCAGGCGCCCGGCCGTCCCGGTTTCGCGAGCCGCTTCGAAGGTGGCGACAATCCGTTCACCGGCGGCGATATCGGCGCGGACGGGCTGGTCCTGGCGTCCGGCGTGCCGGGCAAGGACATCGTCGTCCCGCTGGTCCATCCCGCGCCCCTGCTTCGCCGCGCCTTTACGGTCCGAGGCCAGGTCGTCCGCGCGCGCCTCTACGTCGCCGCCGGCGGCTGGGCGGCGCTGAGCGTGAACGGCGCGGCCGTCGGCGACAGCGCCCTGGCGACCGGCTGGACGGCCTACGACAAGCGCGTGCTCTATCAGGTCCACGACGTCACCCACCTGCTCAGGACCGGCGACAACGCCCTGGCCGCGGAGCTGGGTCGCGGCTGGTACGGGATCGCCGAACCGAACGAATGGTATTTCCACAAGGCCCCATGGACCGCCGAGCCGGCTCTGAGGGCCCGGCTCGAGATCATGCTGGCCGACGGCTCCACCCAGGTCCTAGAGAGCGACCAGAACTGGAAGACCGCCGACGGCCCGTGCCTTTGGGACTCGATCTATGCCGGCGAACGCCGCGACGCCCGGCGCGAGCAGACAGGCTGGCGAACCGCCGCGTTCGACGACCGCCATTGGGACGCCGCCGCCCTGGCCGAAGGCCCGGCGGGCAGGCTGGTCGCCGCCGTGCACGAGCCGATCGCTCCGATCGCCCGCCACGCGGCCGTGTCGGTCAAGGCGGTGAAACCCGGCGTCTGGCTGTTCGACTTCGGCCGCATCCGGACCGGCATTCCCGAACTCTCGATCACGGGCCCCGCCGGCCGGACCGTGTCGATGGTCTTGGCCGAGAAGCTGCGCAAGGACGGCGCGATCCAGGTCGCCAGCGGCCTGATCGACGCCCAGCTGATGACTTATCGCTACACCTTGGCCGGGCGGGATCGCGAGACCTGGCGGCCGGCCTTCGGCTATGGCGGTTTCCGCTATGTGCAGGTCGACGGCCTGGACGAAGCCCCCGCGCCGGACGCCGTCACGGCTGTCGAGATCCACTCGGCCGTCGCCTCGCTGGGCCGGTTCGCATGCGCCGATCCTCTGGTCAACGCGATCCACGACGCCGCGCGCCAGGCCCTCCTGAACAACATGCACGCGGCCCAGACCGACACCCCAAGCCTGGAGAAGAACGGCTGGACCGGCGACGCTCAGGCCTCTTCCGCGGCGGCGGCGATCAATTTCGACGTCGCGCGCACCTGGGAGAAGTGGCTGAACGACTTCATCGACGCCCAGGCCCCCAGCGGAGAGTTGCCCGAGATCGTGCCCTCCACGCCCGAATACGGCTTCGAGAATTCGCCGGGCTGGAACTATGTCTGGGGGCCGACCCCGGCCTGGGACGTCGCCGCCTTCATCCTGCCGGAAGAGCTGGCGCTGCGATTCGGCGACACCCGCGCGACCGAAAACCTGCGAGACCTGCACAAGCGCCTGGCCGACTACACCGCCCGCTTCCTGAAAGCTCCGGACTATCGCTACGACCATGGCCTGGGCGAATACGCCGCCGCGGGGCCGACAGGTCCCGCCGATGCGACCTCGATCCCCTACGTCTTCCATATGCTGAAGGCGACGGGCCAGGCCGAACTCGCGGCCAAGGTCCGTGCGGCCTATAACGACCGCTACTGGGATGCGGCGACCCGGCG
>JASGDR010000170.1:0-7166 GCA_047607095.1 Caulobacter sp. | reverse complement strand
TCCATCTTGTCGGCGTTGGTGATGAAGTACGGCGACAGGTAGCCGCGGTCGAACTGCATGCCTTCGACGACGTCGAGTTCGGTTTCGGCGGTCTTGGCTTCTTCGACGGTGATGACGCCTTCGTTGCCGACCTTGTCCATGGCCTTGGCGATCATCTCGCCGACTTCCTTGTCGCCGTTGGCCGAGATGGTGCCGACCTGGGCGATTTCAGCGTTGGTCGTGACCTTCTTCGACGAGGTCTTGATGTCCTCGACGGCGATGGCGACGGCCTTGTCGATGCCGCGCTTCAGGTCCATCGGGTTCATGCCGGCGGCGACCGACTTGAGGCCTTCCTGGACGATGGCCTGGGCCAGCACGGTGGCGGTGGTGGTGCCGTCGCCGGCCTTGTCGTTCGTCTTCGAAGCGACTTCGCGGATCATCTGCGCGCCGAGGTTCTCGAACTTGTCGGCCAGTTCGATTTCCTTGGCGACCGAGACGCCGTCCTTGGTGGTGCGCGGGGCGCCGAACGACTTTTCGATGACGACGTTGCGGCCCTTCGGACCGAGGGTCACCTTCACGGCGTTGGCGAGAACGTTGACGCCGCGCAGCATCTTATCGCGCGCGTCGGAGGAGAAGTAGACGTCTTTGGCGGCCATTGCGGATGCCTTTCTAAATCTGGAGAATTTCTGGAGAGGTCAGCGGTCTGGAGGGGAAGCCGATTAGGCTTCGACCACGCCCAGGACGTCGCTTTCCTTCATGATCAGGAGGTCCTGACCGTCGACCTTCACTTCGGTGCCCGACCACTTGCCGAACAGGATGCGGTCGCCGGCCTTGACGTCGAGGGCGACGACTTCGCCCTTGTCGTTGCGGGCGCCGGGGCCCACGGCGACGACTTCGCCTTCCTGGGGCTTTTCCTTGGCGGTGTCGGGGATGATGATCCCGCCCTTGGTCTTGGTTTCTTCTTCGACGCGCTTCACGAGGACGCGGTCGCCCAGGGGACGAAACTTCATATGTCTTCTCCGTCGGAACGGTTTCTGTAAAAGGCTTCGTTAGCCGAGGGAGCGTCGCTGTTAGCAGTCGCTCCCTTCGAGTGCCAACGCCGCGAACGAGTTAGGCGCCGCCCCCTGGGGAGTCAAGGACGACGCCGGCGAACTTTTTACGATCGCGGTAAACGGCCCTGTGAAACCGGGGGCGAAAACGGGAGGGTCTTCGATGTTCGACCACATGGGGTTCGGGGTCGTCGATTTCGAGCGGTCGGCCGCATTTTACGACGCGGCCCTTGCCCCGCTGGGGATCCGGCGGCTCTACGCCGTGCCCAAGGAGCACACCGGCGGGATCGACGTGGTCGGCTACGGCGCCGAGCGTCCGCAGTTCTGGATTTCGGGCGGCGGCGGAACCGACGGCAAGCTGCACGTCTGTTTCGCGGCGAAGACCCGGGCCGAGGTCGACGCCTTCCACGCCGCGGCGATCGCGGCCGGCGGAACCGACAACGGCGCGCCCGGACTTCGCCCTCATTACCACGAACACTATTACGGCGGCTTCGTTCTGGACCCGGACGGGTTCAATGTCGAAGCCGTGTGCCACGCGCCCGCCTGAAATCCTCCTGGGAGACCGCCCCTGATGTCGAGCTACGCCCTGTCGCTGATCCTGGCCGTGATCGCCTGCGTGATCGGGGGCGTGCTGGGAGGGCTGGTGCTGGCCCGGCCGGATTCGATGCTGGGCCTGGCGGGGCTGAAGAGCGAGCAGGAGGGCGGGGTCAACGCCGTCACCGAGGGGCGGGCCTTCGGCGGGTTGCTGATCGCCTCGCACGGGGCGGCGGCGCTCTTCCTGGGCTGGCAGTCCAGCGCCGGCGCGGCCATGGCCCTGGTGCTGGCCGTGGCCTGGTTCGGCGCGGCCTTCGGGCGCTTCGTCTCGATGCTGCTGCAGAAGGCCGGCGGCCGCTTCAACTACGGCAGCATCGTGCTCGATCTCTTGATGGGGATCACCCTGGCCCTGCCGTTCTTCAACGAGGGCCGCCTGCCGCTGCACCGCCTGGGCGGGGGGATGCTGGTCTAGGAGGCGGGCCGGGCCCCTTCGTGCGCCAGCAGCCAGGCCTTGCGTTCGATCCCGCCGCCATAGCCCGTCAATGAGCCGTCGGCGCCCACCAGCCGATGGCAGGGCACCACGATGCTGAGCGGGTTGGCGCCGTTGGCCGCGCCGACCGCGCGCACGGCGGCCGGCCGGCCTATGCGGGCGGCGAGGCCGGCGTAGGTCAGGGTCGTTCCCGCCGCCACCCCGCCCAGCGCGCGCCAGACCGTCTGCTGGAAGGCCGTGCCGCCCGTCGCCCACGGGATCGAGGCCAGGGCGGCCGGGACGCCGTCGAAATAGGCCGCCAGGGCCTGGCGGATCGCCGCCGGCGCCGGGCCCGCCGTCAGCGGCGTCGCGCCGTAGTGCAGCCTCAGCAGCCGGTGCAGGCGATCCTCGTGGTCGTGGAAGTCGGCGGCGCGCAGGCGACCGTCTTGATCGACGACCAGCAGCATCTCGCCGATCGGGCTGGGCGCGCGGTCGAGGATCAGGCGAGGCGTCGGCATGACGACACTATGGCCGCCACGGCCTTCGTCGTCCGCCCGTTTCTTGCGGCGCCGGAATTTTCTTGCCCCGGTTGAATGGATGTCTGAAGTGCATCACATTCGTGGAATGTCGATCCGCCGACATAAGAATAATCTATCTGTCGTGTCTCTGACTTATCGAAAATCGCACCCTGGAAGTGCGACATTATGCGCACGAAAACTGGTCGAATACATGGAGATGAAGGGGCGATTCACCACGGCGATTACCATGTCGTCAACCGCGCCGGCCGCCCAATGCCCTCGAAGTCGGGGAGGCCTTTGGGCATGGCGTGGAACAAGCATTGGATGGTGGCCGGCGCGGCGGTGGTCGCCCTGGCCGTGGGCGGCCTGGCTATGGGAGGGATGGCGACGGCGCGCCAGGAGCGTGAGACGCCGGGCGTCCGCCTGGCCCAGGACGTTGTGGCCGCGGCCAGCGCCTTCGAGACCTACACCCGCGGCGCCGGGGCGATATCGCCCGCGGCCTTCACCGACGGGGCGGGCGTCGCCGGCGCGCTGAAGGCCGGCGCGGCCTACAAGGCCGAGCAGCTCGAGGCCGGCATGATCGCCTACGGCGCCATCGCCGCCCTGCAGGAGCCGTCGTTCCTCGAAGGCGTGCGCCGCGCGGCCCGCGAGACGTCCCGCGACGCCCTGGTCGAGCGCCTGCTGGCCTCGCCCGAGAGCGTGGTCGAGATCGAGGGCGTCGGTCTGGCCGCCGCCCGCGCCCAGGTCGCCCTGCAGGGCCGGGGCGGGCCGCTGGCCGTCGCCGGACGCGCGGTCAAGCAATCGGCCTACGACATCCAGCGCCAGACCTGGTCCAAGGGCCCCGTGGCCGACAACGCCGCCCGCCTGGCGCGGGTCAAGCAGCTGTCGGCGACCGTGTTCACGCCCGGCCAGGACGACGCGGGGCGGCTGATCCAGGCCGCCACCGGCGCCGGCGGCGGCTTCGCCGAGGGCGGCAGGGTGTTCACGCCCGTGACCGTGCGCTCGGCCGCCCTGGCGGCCCTGGCCGTGCTCGACGCGGCGGGCGACGCCGACGTCGCCCGCCTGGCGCCCGTGCTCGGCGAGAAGAAGACCGGCTACTGCATGAAGATGGCCAAGCTGAACCTCTATCAGTGCCTGGCCGTCGCCGGCCCGCACTACGAGGACGTCTTCTGCCTGGGCCAGCACGCGATGATCGACACCGCCCAGTGCGTCAACGACGCGGCGGGCGGCGGGATCGCCGCGCCGGCCGCGGCGCCTCCGCCCCCGCCCCGTCCGCTGGGCTTCGTGATCCCGGTGGCGGCGGTTTCCCCCGCGGCGATGGGCGAAGGCTCGCGCTGAGCCGCGCGGCGGTCGAAGGAGGCTTGATCGTCGAACGCCGTCGTCGTTAACCTTTCCCCTGTCGGCCTTTCCAAGGGCGATTGCCGTCGGGGGACGGTGCGGGGGCGGGGATGAAGGCTCGGAAATACGAACTGTTCGCGCGGGCCCGGCGTCCGCGTCCGGCCCGGGCCCGGGAGATCCTGGCCTATCCGGCCGAGGCCCAGTTCGTGTTCGACGCCGGGACGCCGCCGGCCCGTCCGGCCCGGGTCGACGAGGGCGACCTGCTGGACGCCTATTCCAACGCCGTGGTCCGGGCCGTCGAGACGGTGGGGCCCGGCGTCGTGCGCATCCACCCGATGCTCGACGATCCGCACCTGCAGGGCGTGGGCTCGGGCTTCGTGGTGGCCGAGGGCGGGGTGCTGCTGACCAACAGCCACGTGGTGCAGGGGGCGCGCCGCTTCGTGGTCATCACCGCCGACGGCCGCAGCCTGACGGCCCGCTGCATCGGCGACGACCCCGACACCGACTTGGCCCTGCTGAAGATCGATCAGGCCGTCGACCTGCCGCCGGTGCGGCTGGGCGATTCCAAGGCGCTGCGGCGCGGCCAGCTGGTGATCGCCATCGGCGCGCCGCTGGGCTTCGAGGCGACGGTGACCACCGGGGTCGTCTCGGCGCTCGGCCGGTCCCTGCGCGGCGAGCGCGGCCGGCTGATCGAGGACCTGATCCAGACCGACGCCGCGCTCAATCCCGGCAACAGCGGCGGCCCGCTGGTGGCCTCGAATGGCGAGGTGGTGGGCGTCGCCACCGCCGTCATCGTCGGCTATCCGGGTCTGTGCTTCGCCGTGGCCGCCAACACCGCCCGCTTCGTGATCGGCGAGCTTCTGGCCCACGGCCAGGTGCGCCGGGCCTCGATCGGCGTCGTCGCCCAGCAGGCGCCGGTGCCGCCGCTGCTGGCCCGCTCGACCGGCGTGACCCAGGGCTATGCGGTGTTCGTCGCCCAGGCCGATCCGGGCGGCCCCGCCGCCAAGGCCGGGGTGCGGGCCGGCGACCTGCTGATCAAGGCCGGCGAGCGCCCGCTGACCGGGCTCGACGACATGCTGCGGGTGCTCGACCACGCCTGCATCGACGTGCCGACGCCCTTCGTGCTGATCCGCGAGGGACGGCTGATGACCACGACCATCACGCCCCGCCTGAGGCGCAGGGGCGGTTAGGTCGGATCGAGATTCGGGTCCCGTGCGTGATCCTCGTCCTTCGACAAGCTCAGGATGAGGATCATTTACAGGCTCGGGCCGTAGAAAAACCTCATCCTGAGCTGGTCGAAGGACGAGGTTTTCGTCTCAAACGCTGGATGTCGGTCTGCGTTAGTTCGCGCTCTCCGGCGTCGTCACCGTGAAGCCGCGCGCCCGCAGGGTGTCGAGCACGCCGCCCTGCGCCACCAGGCTGCGCAGCGAGAAGATCGCCACCGCCTTGCCGGGCGTCTCCATCGCCTGGCTGATCGCCTCGACCTGGGCGGCCGAGGCCTGGCGGACCCGGTCGGCGACGCCCGGCAGGACCAGGGCGCAGCGTTCGCCCTGGCGCGGAACCGCCAGCGCGCCGCGCACGTCGCCTTCGGCCCAGGCGCGGGCCGCGCGGCGTATGGGTTCGGGACCGGCCTCGACCTCGTCCAGCACGCCTTCCAGGCAGGCCAGGCCCGCGACCCCGGAATGCTGCGCGACCACGGCCTCCAGCAGCGGCGTGGCCTCGTAGACCGCCGCCGGCCGCATCGGGACGTCGTGCTTGCGGGCCAGGCGGTTGATCGTGCGGTCCGGCTGGCTGGTCGTCAGCTTGCCGTCGCGGCGGGCGGCGGCCGACAGCATCAGCCCGGCCCCCAGCGGCTTCCAGTCGCGCCAGTCGCCGCTGGCGTGGGTTCTGTTCCAGGCCCGGTCGAGGCGGACCGCCAGGTCCGGCGAGACCTCGGTCAGCGACGAGCCGTCCTTCAACCGGCGGCGGGTCCTCAGGAAGGCGGGCAGATCGGCCACCTGGGTGCGGTTCACCGCCGGGGTCAGCAGGACGAAGGCGCCGTCCAGCCGCCGCTCGAGCACCGAGGTGTCCCAGTTCAGGCGCTCGGGCACGCTGCCGGGGATGCCCAGGACGTAGACCGTCGTGTCGCCGTCGCTGACCTTCCACCAGGCCGGACCGGGCAACTGGGCGTTGACGATCAGCGCCTCGACGACATTGGCCTCGGGATCGTCGATCGCCTGGGCGCGCGCGGCGGGGGAAGCGGCCAGCGCCGCCAGGCCGGCGAGGGCCGGGATCAATCTGCGCAATGCGGTTTCTCCCTCATGGCCGTCCCCGTCCCGGTCGCCTTCGTCGTCGCTTCCGCCGTCCGGCGGTCATTCGCCCGGGGTCGAGACCTTCAGCCCCTTGGCCCGAAGCTGGTCGAGGACGCCGTCCTGGGCCAGCAGCGACCGCAGCTCGATGACGGCCACGGCCTTGCCCGGCTTCTTCAGGGCCGCCTCGATCGCCCTGACGGCGTCGTCGCGGCCCTGGCGCAGCTCGCGGGCGATCGACGGCGTGGAATCCAGGCAGCGCTGGAAGCCGCGATCGGCCGCGACCACCTCGCGCACCTGGCCGTCGGCCCAGCGCCGAGCCGTGGACTTGATCCCGCCTTCGCCGCTCTCGGCCTGACGCAGGCCGGCGTCCAGGCACAGCAGCTGCAGCGGCTGCGGCGCCGTCGCCAGAGCCTTGATGGAGTCGACCAGGCTGTAGTCCGGCAGCTTCTGGATGCGCGGCCGCTTGGCCAGGTCGCGGCTCCGGGCGATGTCGCGGACGCGGTCGGTGACGCCGCCCACGCTGATCGAGACGCTGCCGTCCTGGCCGTTGGCGACCATGAAGCCCGCGAAGGCGGGCTTGGTGTCGTCCATCGCGTTCGGCGGCTCCTTCATGACCTTCAGCCGGGCTTCCAGGCGCGCGCGCAGGTCCGGCGGCAGGGTCTCGCGCATCGGCTGCTTGGAGACGAACATCTTGCGGCCGCCCATGGCCAGGGCGATCAGGCGCACGACGCTGACGTCGGCCTCCTGGCCCATGATCAGCACGTTGGCCCCGTCCAGCCGCCGGCGCAGCACCGACTCGTCGGCCTTGGTGTCGCTGGGAACCATCGCCGGGACGCCCAGGATGTAGACCGTGGTGTCGCCGTCGCTGACCTTCCACCAGGCCGGCCCCGGCAGGCGGGCGTTGACGATCAGCTCCTCGACCAGGTTTTCGTTGGGATCGACCCTTTGCAGCGCGATCGGGCCTGAGGCGTCGACGGCCTGCTGAGCG
>JASGDR010000169.1:0-4881 GCA_047607095.1 Caulobacter sp. | reverse complement strand
GGCGCGTCATCGCGGCGCGGTTTCCTTCGGGCGGATCAATCCCTAGACTC
Organism: Caulobacter sp.; assembly: GCA_047607095.1. Classification (GTDB taxonomy): domain Bacteria; phylum Pseudomonadota; class Alphaproteobacteria; order Caulobacterales; family Caulobacteraceae; genus Caulobacter. The sequence goes on along the minus strand of JASGDR010000169.1, from coordinate 4,831 downwards.
CTGGGCATGCGTCGCGTCCTCTCCGCCCTGCTGCTGGTCGCCGCCCTGGCCTCATCCGCCGGGGCGCAGACGAGCGCCCGCTCGTCGGGCGCGACGACCGCGGCGCCGGCCGCCGAGACGTCGGCTCCAGCGCCTTCGCCGCCGTTGTTCTCGCCCAAGCCGCCCGAGCGCGACGTGCCCGCCTGCAAGGCCGCCTGCGCCAAGACCTACTATTTCTGCCGGGCCAACGCCGACGACGACAGCTGCCCGGGCGAATGGGCCCGCTGCGACGCCCGCTGCAAGGCGACCTTCGTCAGGCCGACGGGGCTTTCGGGCGGCTGAGGCCTTGCGTCCTTCGAGGCTCGGCTTCGCCTCCACCCCAGGATGAGGAATTCAGCGCAATAGTCCCCTCATCCTGAGGCGCCCGCGCAGCGGGCCTCGAAGGACGCAATGCATCCCCCCTTGCTCCGCGCCCGGAACGGGGATCAAATCCTGACGGGGCGTCACCGACGCCGCTGGGAGTCGCGCTTCTCGATGTCGAACATCGCCTATTTCCCCGCCATGCCGCCGCGCGAGGACAACCGCCCGGGCAAGCGCGAGCGCACCAAGACCGCCAACCGCCAGGCCATTCTCGACGCGGCCCGGCAGGTGTTCGGCGAGCTGGGCTACGACGGGGCCACGGTGCGCGACATCATCCGGCTGACCGGTTTGGCCTCGGGCACCTTCTACAACTACTACAAGTCCAAGGAGGAGGTGTTCGACGCCCTCGCCGACGACGGGGCCCGGCGCTTCCGGCCGCTGCTGCGCGTGGAGTTCGAGAAGGCGACCGACTTCGCCTCGTTCCTGCGCGGGGCCATGCGGGCCTATTTCGACTTCCTGGCCGCCGAGCACGAGACCTGGCGGGTCAATCGCCCGGCCGGCGAGACCCATCCGCAGGTGCGCTCGACGCCCGAGGTCACCGCCGTCTTCGCCGAGGTGCGCGAGGCCTTCGAACGGGTGCTCGAGCGCGAGCACGCTCCGCCCGTCGATCTCGACTACCTGACCGCCGCCTGCATCGCCGTGGCCCGCGAGGTCGGCGACAAGATGCTGGAGCGCCGGCCGATGGACACCGAAGGCGCCACGGCCTTCGCCGTCGGCCTGATCCTGGGCGGCCTTCCGGCCCTGCCCAGGCCGTGAGAACGAAACCTCGTCCTTCGACAGGCTCAGGATGAGGTTTCTATCGCCGAAGACCTGCCTGTAGCCCAACAGAAAGAGCCCCCGAATGGCCGACGTCCAGAAGCTGGTACTCAAGACGATCCTGTCGCTGCCGACCCCCATCCTGCGGGCGCTGAGCGGCGGGGGCGTGGTCTATCGCGGCGGGCGGACGCTGGATCCGCGCTTCCAGTTCTTCGCCCACGCCGCCCAGGGCCTGCCGTCGATGACCACCCTGGCGCCGGACGAAGCCCGCGCCGCCAGCGCCAAGGGCCTAGCCGCGGTGTCGGGTCCGCCCGAGCCGGGCGTGCGCAACGAGAGCCTCAGCATCGACGGTCCCGGCGGCCAGATCCCGCTGCGCGCCTATCGCCCGGCCGAGCAGGACGCCGAGGCGCCGCTGATCGTCTTCGCCCATTTCGGCGGCGGGGTGATCGGGGATCTGGAGACCTGCCACGCCTTCTGCGGGATCCTGGCGCGCATCGCCAAGACGGCCGTACTGTCGGTCGACTATCGCCTGGCCCCGGACCATCGCTTTCCGGCCGGGCTGGACGACGTGCTGGCCGCCTATCGCTGGGGCCGCGACAACGCCGCCCGTTTCGGCGCGGCGCCCGGTGTCGCGGCGATCGGCGGCGACAGCATGGGCGGCAACTTCTCGGCCGTGCTGGCCCAGGAGATGAAGCGGACGGGCGAGGCCCAGCCCGCCTTCCAGCTCTTGATCTATCCCGCCGTCGACGTGGCCAGCGAGACGCCGTCGATGAGCCTCTACGCCGACACCTATCCGCTCTCCCGGCCGATCATGGAGTGGTTCATGGCCCACTACATGGGCCCCGAGGCGGACCCGGCCGATCCGCGCCTGTCGCCGGACAAGACGCAGGACCTGTCGGGCCTGGCCCCTGCCATCGTCGTCACCGCGGGCTTCGACCCGCTGGTCGACCAGGGCGAGGCCTACGCCAAGCGCCTGATCGCGGCGGGCGTGCCGACCACCTATCGCTGCTACGACAGCCTGGCCCACGGCTTCACCGCCTTCACCGGCGCCGTGCCGGCGGCCGACGCGGCCTGCCGCGAGATCGCGGCGCTGGTGCGCAAGGTGATCGCCCCATGAAGCCCTTCCCCCTTGATGGGGGAAGGGTTGGGATGGGGGTGGCGCGGCGTGTCCGTTGCGCTGTCGCCTTTTCGGTGGTCAGGGCTGAACCGCCGCGGTCACCCCCATCCCCGGCCCTTCCCCCATCAAGGGGGAAGGGAGAGTGAAGGCCCTCGTCGTCGAGACCCTCGCCCCTGACTTCGCCGGCTGCGCCGTACGGGAAATCTCCACGCCGACGCCTGGCCCCGGCGAGGTCCTGGTGCGCATCAAGGCCGCCAGCGTCAACTTTCCCGACCTGCTGACGACCCGCGGGGAGTACCAGCTGAAGCCGCCCCTGCCGTTCACCCCCGGCCTCGATTTCGCGGGCGAGGTGGAGGCGCTGGGCGAGGGCGTCGCGGGCCTGCAGATCGGCGCGGCGGTGGTCGGCGGGGCGCGCACGGGGGCCTTCGCCGAGTACATCGCCGTTCCGGCTAGGGCGCTGAAGCCCAGGCCCGCCCGCCTGTCGTTCGGCGAGGCGGCGTCCTACGGCGCGGCCTATCTGACGGCGCGGGTGGCGCTGGTGCGGCGGGCCGACCTCCAGCCCGGCGAGTGGGTGCTGGTGCACGGCGCGGCCGGCGGGGTGGGCCTTGCGGCGGTGGACCTTGCGAAGGCCATGGGCGCCCGGGTGATCGCCGCCTCAGCCTCCGACGACAAGCTGGCGGAGGTCTCGCGCCTCTACGCGCCTGACGCTGTCGTCAACGTCACGGGCGGCTTTCGCGACCAGGTGAAGGCGATCACCGGCGGGCGGGGCGTCGACGTGGTCTACGACCCCGTGGGCGGCGACGTCTTCGACGAGAGCCTGCGCTGCCTGGCCTTCGACGGCCGGCTGCTGGTGATCGGCTTCACCTCGGGCCGGATCCCGACCGTCTCGGCCAACATTCCGCTGATCAAGGGGATCTCGGTGATGGGCGTGCGGGCCGGCGAATACGGCCGCCAGTTTCCGGAGCGCGGAGCCGAGGACCAGGCCGCGGTGTGGGCGATGGCGGATGCGGGGACGATCCGGCCGCACGTGCATGCGGAGCTTCCGCTGGACCGCTGGCGCGAGGCCTTCGACCTGCTGGCCCAGCGGCGGGTGGTGGGCAAGGCGGTGATCGTCCCGTGACCGCGCCGGCCTATGATCTCGACGCTCTGGCCGACCTGTGCGCGGCGCTGGGCTTTCCGGCCAATCGACTTGAATCCGCGTACCTGCAGGTCGATCTCGGCGCCGGTGCGATCCTCTGTTTCGACACCGACGAGGACGGCGGCCTTATCGGCTTCGCCGGCGGCGACTGGCACACGCACGGCGACGTCATGTTCGGCGATGCGCGAGGCTATAGCGTCTCGTTGACGGCGCCGGAGCTGCTGTCGGGGCTCGCGGAAGGCCGCGTGCTGGTCCGAGACCGCGAGGCCGACGGGCGGTTGGTCGAGCGTTCGCTTTTACACATCGACTATCCGGACATCCCGAATCTCGCGCCGGGCGAGCGGGTGGTGCTGCGCCGGGCTGAGGTGGTCGTTCCGTCGTGAACACCTCTCCCCATGGGAGAAGGTGCATTTAAGCCGGCCGTCTCGCCCGCAGCGCCTGGGCGATGGTCCCGTCATCCAGCCAGTCGAGGTCGCCGCCGACGGGGACGCCGCGGGCCAGCATGGTCACAGGCACATTCGTCTTGGCCAGGCGGTCGGCCAGGTAGTGGGCGGTGGTCTGGCCGTCGACCGTGGCCGGCAGGGCCAGGATCACCTCGGCCACCTCGCCGCTCGACACGCGTTCCAGCAGTTCGCCGACCCGCAGGGTCTCGGGGCCCACCCCGTCCAGCGCCGACAGCAGGCCGCCCAGCACGTGGTAGCGGCCCTTGAACGAGCCGCCGCGCTCCATGGCCCAGACCGAGCCGACCTCTTCGACCACGCACAGCAGGCGCACGTCGCGAGTTCCGTCGGCGCAGACCGCGCAGGGATCGGTGGTGTCGAGCGAGCCGCAGGTCGAGCAGGTCTTCACCTTGGCCTGAGCGTCGGCCATGGCGGCCGAAAGCGGCGCCAGCAGGGTGTCGCGCTTCTTCAGCAGGGCCAGGGCCGCGCGCCGGCCCGAGCGCGGTCCAAGGCCCGGCAGCTTCGACAGCAGGGCGATCAGGCGCTCGATCTCGGGTCCGGCGGAGGCGGCCATGAAGCTTTAGAACTTCATGCCCGGAAAGCCGCCCATCATGCCGGCCATCGGGCCGGCGGCCTCCTGCATCAGCTGGGCCTGCTTGGCGTCGAGCTTCTTCTTGGCGTCGGCATGGGCGGCGACGATCAGGTCGGCGATGACCTCGCCTTCGCCCGGCTCGACCAGGCTTTCGTCCAGCACGACCTTGGTCAGCTCGCCCGAGCCGGCCAGGGTGACGGTGACCATGCCGCCGCCCGAGGTGCCCTCGACGGCGAGCTCGGCGACGCGGGCCTGGGCGTCGGCCAGCTTCTGCTGCATCGCCTGGGCCTGCTTCATCAGGGCGTTGATGTCTTTCATCTCGTCTCTCCTGTTCGATTTCCCCTCCCCCTTTGATGGGGGAGGGGCAGGGGTGGGGGTGACCACGGCGG
>JASGDR010000168.1:0-5659 GCA_047607095.1 Caulobacter sp. | reverse complement strand
CGCCACGCCGGGCAAGGTCAAGGAGCCGGTGCTGTTCCTGACGGGCCTGGCCCGCGGCATGGGCCTGAAGTCGGACGGCTACGCTTTCTACTACCGCGACAACGCCCTGGGCCAGATGCCCTTCCGCGCCACCTCGGTGTTCAACTTCTATCCGTACGACTTCCCGCTGCCGCTGGGTTCGGGCGAGGTCAGCCCGGTCAGCAAGCTGATGACCACCTCGACCATGATCGCCCGCCACAACCTGGCCTGGGACTGGACCATGGCCGGCGAGGCCACCCGCGCCGAGTTCAAGGTCCAGTCGACCATCGCCGGCTCGACCGCCGTCGAGCTGCCGTGGACGGAGTGGGAGGCGCTGGCCGCCGACGAGGCCAGGATGCTCGACCGCATCGACCTCGTTTTCCTGAACGGCACCATGACCTCGGCCCAGCGCGCGGCGCTGTCGTCGGCCATGGCCGCCGTCAAGAACGCCGATCCGACCGTGCAGGCGCGCAAGCGGGCGCAGGTCGCCCTCTACGTCGTCGCCTCGTCCCCGCATTTCCAAGTCGACCGCTGAGCCATGACCCTTTCCCGACGTGACTTCGGCCGGCTGCTCGCCGGCGCCTCCGCCACCGCCGCCCTGGCCCAGATCGGCGTCTCGGCCGCCGTCGCCGACACCTCCAGCTATCGCGCGATGGTCGGGGTGTTCCTGTTCGGCGGCAACGACGCCTGGAACATGGTCGCGCCCGTCGACGACCGCTACGCCGGCTACGCCGCCCAGCGCGGGTCGATCGCGCTGAAGCAGGACAGCCTGGTTCCGCTGACCGGCACGGCCTTCGGTCTGCACCCGGCCATGGCCCCGCTGAAGACGGCCTGGGACGAGGGCGCGCTGAGCGTGGTGCTCAACACCGGCACCCTGTTCCAGCCGCTGACCAAGAGCCTCTACCAGAACCGCCCGGACCTGCGGCCGCTGAACCTGATGTCCCACGAGGACCAGCAGAACCAGTGGCAGGGCATGCGGACGCGCGAGAAGAACCTCGACGGCTACATGGGCCGCATCCTCGACCGCGCCGAGTCGGCCGAACTGCCGCCGCTGGTCTCGATCGCCGGCTCGCAACTAGCCCTGATCGGCAGCCGCAAGTCGCCGCTGATCCTGCCCTCGACCGGCGGCGTCGTGCGCAGCGGCTACAGCGCGACCAGCACCGACGCGGCGCTCCTGGCCCGCCAGGCGGCGCTGAACACCTTCTCGGACGCCTCGGCGTTCGGCGCGGTGACCGACCTGACCGGCCGGGGCATGTCGTCGGCCTACGCCCAGGCGGCGACGGCCAACGCGATCATCACCTCGACCACCTCGGTGGTGGACGCGTATTTCAAGAACCCGACCACCGGCGCAACGCTGACCAGCGACATCTCCCGCCAGCTCTTGCGGGCGGCGCGGATGATCGAGGCCCGCAACACCCTGGGCCACGCCAAGCAGACCTTCTTCGTCAGCCAGGGCGGCTACGACACCCACACCAACGAACTGAGCGCGCACAATTCGCTCTACGCCGAACTGGCCATGGCGCTGGCGGCCTTCCACGGCGCCATGAAGGCGCTGGGCGTGGCCGACAACGTCACCGCCTTCACGATGTCGGACTTCGGGCGGGTCTTCAAAGCCAACGCCAGCGGCGGCACCGACCACGCCTGGGGCTCGAACCACCTGGTGCTGGGCGCGGGCCTGGCCTCGCGCAAGGTGCACGGAGCCTATCCCGACACCACGTTCGGCGGTCCCGACGACGCCTATAACGACGGCCGCTGGATCCCGACCATCGCGGTCGAGGAATATGTCGGGGCTATCGCCCGCTGGTACGGCGTCTCGGCGACCGACCTGCCCTACGTCTTCCCCAACTGGGCGACGTGGAACGGCGGCGGCCGGGGCCCCGTGCCGCTGTTCGGCTGAGCCCGACCCCCGCCGCGAAACGACGACGCCCCGGAGCCTTGCGGCGCCGGGGCGTCCTGCGTTCGGGCGGAGGCCCGCTCTAGAACTGGATGTTCGCGCCGATGAACACGGTGCGGCCGCTCTTGGTGTTGTTCCACAGCCGGTGGGCGCCGGGCTGGGTGACGTTCACGCCGGTGGTCGAGTTGTAGACGTAGAAGCTGTTGTACTGGGCCTCGCGCTGGTCGGTGAGGTTCACCCCGTCCAGGGTCAGGCGGATGGCCGGCGTCAGCTGGTAGAAGGCCGCCGCGTCGACATAGGTGGTCTCCTCGAAGCCGCCGCTGTCGATCGTGTAGTCCGAGCGGTAGTTGGTCGACACCCGGGCCCCGAACTTCTTGGTCTCGTAGTAGAGCGTCAGATTGTAGTTCAGGTCCGACATCCCGTAGATCTCGCCCTTCACCTTCTTGGTGTTGATGATGTTGGTGGTCTCGGAGTCGATCAGGGTCAGGTTGGCCACCACGCCCAGGTTCTTGAGCGCGCCGGGCAGGAAGAAGAAGTCGCTCTGGGCGCTCAGCTCCAGGCCGGTCAGGGTGGCGTCGTTGTTGTTGATCGAGCGGGTGTAGGTGACCTGGGTCGAGCCGGTGACGCCGCTCACCAGCCCTTCGGCCAGGCCCGTGTCGGCGTAGGACACGGTGTCGGTGCGGCTGCTGATCAGGTTGTCGATCTTCTTGTGGAAGACGCCGGCGGTCAGCATGCCGACGCTGCCGAAGTACCATTCGGCCGCCAGATCGAACTCGTCGGAGGTGTAGGGGTCGAGGTTGGGGTTGCCGCTCGACACCGTCACGGTCGAACCATCGACGCTGATCGTGCCGTTCATGGCGTAGGCGCCAAGCGACGGGCGGTTGATGTTCTGGGCGGCGGCGGCGCGGATCTGGAAGCGGTCGTTGACCTCGAGCACGGCGTTGAACGCCGGCAGCACGCCCGAATAGCTCTTTTTGACCGTGGTCGGGGTGTTGACGCCGCGCACGGCCATCACGCCGGTCGAGGTCAGCTCGGTGCTGTAGCTGCGCGCGCCGACGTTGCCGCGCAGGCGCATGCCGGCCAGCTCGGTCTTCCAGTCCAGCTGCAGATACCCGGCCGTGGTGTCTTCCTGCACCTCGTAGATCGACTTGGGCGCGCCGAGGGTGCGGGTGATGTTGTAGGCGGCCAGGGCCTTGTTCCAGTCGACGATCACCCAGGACTGGTCTTTGTGCTCGCTGAAGATCTTGTAGTAGTTGGTGACCCGGTCATCGACCGTGCCGTTCTCCCAGACGCTCTTGTTCACGTCGTCGTTGGTCTGGGTGTAGCCCGAGTTGCTGAAGCCCCGGAACGACAGGCCGCCCTTCAGGGTCAGGTCGTCGTTGAAGGCGTAGGCCCCGTTCAGTTCGGCGTTCTTCAGCTCGGTGGTCTGGTAGGTCGCCGAGAAATCGATCTCGTGGGCGCGGTAGTTGTTCGGGTCGGTGGTGTCCCAGCCGTAGGTGTTGTGGGCGGTCTTGCCGCGATAGTCGGTGATCAGGTCGCCGAACGCCTCGGTGTAGAACTTGTCGGAGATCGGGATGTCGTAGTCCGACCGCTCCCAGCCGACGTGACCGTCGACCTTCAGCTTGTCGGACAGGTCCCAGTCGCCCGACAGGACCAGCTGGTCGAAGACGTTCTCGGTGTGCTGGCGACGCGTCTCGGTCGCGAAGACGGTGTTGGAGACGTCGGCGTAGATGATCGTGTTGTACTGGTCGTAGATGATCGAGTTCAGCACCGGGGCGGCGGTGACCGTGCCCGAGTGGGTGGTGGCGCCGCCGAGGACGGTCGAGCCGACGCTGGCGCGGGTGGCCAGGTGGTACTCGTTGCGGTCGTTGGTGAACTCGCCGTGCAGCGCGTCCAGCGTCAGGGTCAGGTTGTCGATCGGGCGCCACTGCACGGCGGCGGTCAGGCCCAGGCGCTCCTGGTCGGAGTCCCACACCGAAAGACGGTTGCCGCGCTGGAAGATCAGCTCGCCGGCCAGCGCCTTGGCCTGATCGGCCGCGCTGAGGTTGACGACATTGGCGGCCGTGGCCTTCTGCTGGCCCGCGCCGTAGGTGTTGTAGCCCTGCTCCTGCACCTGGCGCTTGGAATAGGCGGCCGAGACCAGCACGCCGAACCTGTCGTCCCAGTTCTTGCTGAACATGCCCGCGACGCGCGGCTGGAAGTCCTTGGTGGCGCTGTTGGTGCCGCCCTGGATCGAAACCGCGCCCTTCTGGCCGCTGTAGTCGAACGGCTTGCCGGTATAGAGGCCGACCGTGCCGGCCATGCCGCCCTCGTCCTGCTCGGCCGAGAACGACTTGCGCACGTCGATCTTCGAGAACAGCTCCGAGGCGAAGATGTTGAAGTCGAAGGCCCGGTCGCGCGAGGTCTGGCCGCGGCTGTCCATCGGCGAGTCGACGTTGCCCAGCACTTCCATGCCGTTCAGCTGCACGCGGGTGTAGTCGGGACCAAGGCCCCGCAGGCTGACGCGGCGGCCTTCGCCGGCTTCGCGGTTGATGGCCACGCCCGGCAGGCGCTGCAGCGACTCGGCGAGGTTCAGGTCGGGGAACTTGGCCATGTCCTCGGCGACGATGACGTCGGCGACGATGCTGCTGTCGCGCTTCATCTCGCGGGCCACGCCCAGCGACTTGCGGAAGCCGTGGACGACGACGGCCTCGACCGCATCGGCGTCGTCGGCGGTGGCGATCGGGGCGTCGGCCGGGACCTCGGCGGCGTGGGCCGGGACGGTGATCATGGCGAAGGCCAGAACGGCCGAGGCGGCGCCGAGCGAAAGCGCCTTCTTGGTGGTGGACATCGGAAGATCCCCTGCAACTGAAGCGCCGGAGACCTCTGGGAGCGGGCCGTCGGCGGATGGCTGGGGCGGTTAGGGCGAAATTGTGACCGCGCGTTGCGAGCTTGATGACAGCCGCATGAAGCCCGCGCCGCCGCCCCGACTTTCCACCACTTTGTTTCGTGACGGTCGCCGATCGGGCGACTGACGCCTAACCGTCATGCGTCGCCGCTAGAGAAGCCGCCTGTTTGGTGGAGGGCGGCTTATGCTCGGCTTGATGACGATGATGGCGATGGCGGCGGCTCCGGACGCGGCGGCGCCGCTGCGGATGAACGACCTGCAGGCCGTGGGCACGCACAACTCCTACAAGCAGGCGATCCCCGCCGACGAGCTGGCGGCCATGGTCGCCGCCCGCGGACGGCCGGTGCTGGCCCTGGACTACGCCCACCGCTCCCTGGCCGAGCAGCTCGACGCCGGCGCCCGGCAGCTGGAGATCGACGTCGTCGCCGACCCGGCCGGCGGCCTCTACGCCCGACCGCTGACCGCCCTGGGCAAGGGCGTGGTCCTGCCGCCGCGCGTCGCCGAGGCGCTGGCCAGGCCGGGCTTCAAGACCCTGCACATGCCCGACGTCGACTTCCGCTCGTCGTGCGTGACCTTCATCGAGTGCCTGGCGCAGATCCGCGCCTGGTCGGACGCCCATCGCCACCACGCGCCGATCCTGATCCTGCTCAACGCCAAGGAAGGCGCGGCGACCGTGCCGGGCGGCGTCACGCCCCCGGTCTTCGACGAAAAGACCTTCGACGCGCTGGACGCCGAGATCCGCGGCGTGTTCGGCCCCGACCGCCTGATCGATCCCGACCTGGTGCGCGGCAAGAAGGCGACCCTGCGCGAGGCGGTGCTGGCCGGCGGCTGGCCGACGCTGGAGGCCGCGCGCGGCAAGG
>JASGDR010000167.1:0-3112 GCA_047607095.1 Caulobacter sp. | reverse complement strand
GCCGCCGCCCGCCCCGGCCAAGGCCGCCGCCAAGCCGGCCGCCCCGATCCGCCCCATCACGCCCGTCGCGCCGGCCAAGCCCGCCGCGCCCCTGACCACCGGCTGGAGCGCCCTCTACCACCTGCCCGCCGAAACCGTGGTCGGCGCCCTGCTGGGCCACAAGGCCGACCTGACCGGGCCGCGCCCGACCGAGGATTCCGACCTGCTGGCCCGCGACCTCACCGGTCTCAACGACGCCCAGTTCGGCTTCCCGACCGTCAAGCAGGGCGACGGCGCGCTGTTCCTGCCGCTGAGCTTCTGGAACCTGACCACCCCGGCCTCGCAGGAGGCCTACAAGCGCCGGCTGTCGCGCTTCCCGCTCGACCTGCAGCCGCGCCTGGGCGCCAGCGTCTACGACACCCCGCGCGAGCCCTCGATGGGCCTGCTGCAGCAGATCCGCGCCTTCCTGCAGGGATCGTTCGCGCACATCGACCTCTGCATCTCCGATCCGAACTTCCCGGTGAACACCCTGCCGGGCGACATCGCCTCCAGCATCTCGCTGGAGCTGCGCGACGAGTCCGACGCCGACCGGGTCAAGGCCATCGCCCTGTTCGCTTCGCGCCAGTCGATCTATCGCGGCAAGGGCGTGCGCCAGGCGGTGCTGGGCGTCCGCAACGCCAAGGAGCTCGAAGCCTGCCGCGCCGCCGGCCTGCGCTTCGCCGCCGGCCCCGCCGTCAGCGGCCTGCTCGACAAGCCGCCGCCCCTGGGCGCGATCCAGGACCTGCCGCTCCAGGCCGCCTGAACGCCGTTCGGAAACCCGCGTTCGCGACCTTGGGTCGCAGCCGACCTATAACGCGCGCTAACCTTGCCCGCGCAACCATGGCGACATGACCGCCATCGCCTGCCTGAAGATCTTCGTCGGGGACGATCCCGCCGAGACCGAGCGTAACGCCGCCCTCGTCGCCAAGGTCGCTTCCGAGCATCTGAAGACCGCCTGGACGGCGCCGCGCCGCCACGGCCTGGTCGCCCCCTTCTCGTTCGTGCTGGCCGATCCGCGCGCCACGCGCCTGGACGCCCGCGAGCTGCAGACCCTGGCCCGGGCGCTGCAGCACCGGCTGTTCGGCGACGACGGCGGCGGCGAGATCGTCATGCTGATGTTCGAGGGCGACCAGCACGAGGTGATGCGCTTCGCCGGCCTGCCGACCCGCCAGCTGTCGCTGCTGCTGGCCGGCGAGGAAGACGCCTCCCTGGCCGGACGGGTGTGCCGCATCACCCCGCGCGAGGTGCGCTCGGTGATGCCGATGGGCGGCCCCGTCACCGGCGTTCCGACCATGGAGGCCCTGGCCCGCCTGTGCCCTCGCCCCCTGCCCGCCCGCGTCGGCTGGCGCGGCGTCTATCACAGCGGCCGGCAGCTCTTCGTCGGCAACGTCGCCGTCTGGCGAGAGGCGGGCCACGCCGGCGTCGCCTACGAGACCTATGTCGACGGCCAGCGCACGGCGCACGACCTGGCGATCCTGAGGGGCGCGATCGCGGCGATCGGACCCAACACCGGCGTCGTCTACGTGCCGATCGGCTTCTCGACCGTGCTGAAGCCGGCCCTGCGGGGTGAGCTCGAAGCCCGCCTCCGAGCCCTGCCCCGCGACCTGCGCGGACGGCTGGCCGCGGGCGTCTACGGCGTGCCGCGCGCGCCGTCCCTGGCCGCGCTAGGCCAGCTGAAGGCGTTCCTCGATCCCTATTTCGGCCGGCTGGACCTGCGGGTCGGAGATCCGGCCTTCCAGGTCGACGACCTGCCGCCGACCCTGGCGGGCAGCGTGACCTTCACGCCCGAGGGCGACACCGAGGCCAACCGTCTGGCGGCCATCACGCGCTTTCTCAGGGACGCCCCGACCTATCGCCGCCGCCAGGTCTGGCAGGGCGTCAGCGACCTGCGCAGCCCGCGCGAACTGGCGGCCGCGCTGGATCAGGGCGCGGCCTTCGTCAGCGGCGGAATGGTCACCGACCTGCTGGAAGCCCCCGCCGCCGTCGCGCCCTACGCCAGGGCGCAGCTGCCGCTGTACGGCTGGACCGCCGACGCGGCGGCCTAGACTGAGTTGATTTCATGACCGCCGTGGCCTGCCTGAAGATCTTCGTCGGCGACGAACTGCGGTTCGCGGACAACGACGCCATGGCCGCCCTCGTGGCCAAGGTGGCCGGCGCCTATCTGGAGACGACCTGGGTGCGGCCGCGCCGCTACGGCGTGGTGGCGCCGTTCACCTTCGTGCTGGCCGATCCGCGCGCGACGCGGCTGGACGCCCGGGAGCTGCAGGACCTGGCCCGCGACCTGCAGCGCAAGCTGTTCGGCGACGAGGGCGACGGCGAGGTCAGCCTGCTGCTGGTCGAGGGCGACCAGGCCGAGGTCATGCGCTTCGGCGGCATGTCGCTGGAAGCGGTCCGCGCCCTGCTGGCCGGCGACCGGCTGCCCGAAGGCCTGGGCCGGATCTGCCGCGTGACGCCCGACGGCGTGGTCTCCATCGCCCCGCCCGGCGGACCGGTGGCCGGCGAGCCGCCGATGGAAGCGCTGCGCGATGCTCCGCCGCATGGACGACCTTCGGGTCCGCTGCGCTTCCGGGGCGTCTACCATCTGCAGAAGGAAACCTTCGTCGGCAGCATCGTGCTGCCCGCCCCGCCCGACGGCGACGTCTTCAGCCACGGCGTCCCGCCGGCCTCGCCCGAGGCCGACCTGGCGGTGCTGACCCATGCGTCGGGCCTGCTGAAGCAGGGCGGATCCGGCGTGCTGTTCATTCCCCTGAGCTTTTCGTCGCTGATCAAGCCCAGCGGCCGCAACGTCCTGCTCGCCGCGCTGAAGGCCCTGCCCGCCTCGGCCCGCCCCCGGCTGGCGGCCGCGGTCTACGACACGCCCCGCGCGCCGGTCTTCTCGGCCCTGGCCCAGATGAAGGCCTTCCTGGCCCCGTTCTTCTCGCGCCTCGACCTGCGGGTGCGCGATCCGGCCTTCCGGGTCGAGGACCTGCCGCCCGACTTCGCCAGCAGCGTCACCCTGGTGCCGCCCGACGGCTCGGAGAGCGAGCGCCTGGCCGCCATCGACCGGTTCATGCGCGAGACCCCGGCCTACAATCGCAAGCGGATCTGGCAGGGC
>JASGDR010000166.1:0-3009 GCA_047607095.1 Caulobacter sp. | reverse complement strand
CTCAACGCCCGTCATTCCCTGCCCCAAGGGCGGGAATGACGGGCGTTTTGGAGAGCGCGGGAGCGAGTGCTACGCCAGCCGGGCGTAGAGCCAGACCATCGAGGCCACCAGCGCTCCGGCCGCCAGCGCCCAACGGGTCCACACCCCCGCAGCCTTCCGCCTCAGCACGAACACCGCCGGCGCCACGGCCGCGACGATCAGCAGCTGCACCAGCTCGATCCCGAGATTGAAGCCCAGGGTGGCCGCCACCAGCTGGCCGGTCGAGAGCGACAGCGCGCTCAGCGTTTCGGCGAAGGCCATGCCGTGGACGAGGCCGAAGCCGCCGGCGATCCAGGCCTCGCGCCGGGGGAAGATCGGCCGCAGGGCGTGCAGGGCCGAGATCCCGACCGACAGGGCGATCAGGGCCTCGACGATCCTGCCGCCGGGCGGCAGCCAGCCCAGCGCCGCCGCCAGCAGCGAGACCGAGTGGCCGATCGTGAAGGCGCTGACCCGGGCGAAGGTGGCCCACAGCGCCTTGCGGGCGTCGCCGACCGGACGCCAGCGACCGTTCTCGGCGACCAGCGGCGCGGTCAGGATCAGGGTGACCAGGAAGGCCAGGTGGTCGGCGCCTTCCAGGATGTGGCGGGCGCCCATCACGACCATGCTGGTCCAGGCCGGCCAGGGCGAGCCCTGGGCGCGGTCGATGCGGATCACGCGATGCTCGGCCCGCAGCGCGCCCAGCATCCGGGGGCTGTGGGGAAGCACGTTGCGTTCCCAGTCCTGCTCCAGGGTCAGCACCGCCGAGTGGGTGGCGATCTCGCGGACGATGACCTCGTAGTCCAGCACCAGCGAGTCCGGCGCGGGGCCGGGCGGCGGGACGAGGTCGACCTCCACCGTCCATTCGTCGGTGGGGAAGGGGACCTCGTCGACGCTGAGCACCTGCACGCCCCAGGCCGCGCCGTTCGGCGCGCGCGGATGGATGCGGTCGGCGACGTAAGACGCCACGCCCGCCGCGGTCAGGGTGGGGCGGCCGTCGCCGAGCGGCTGGGGGACCAGTCCGGCCTGGAGGAAGGCGACCTCCAGCCGGTCGGCCGGCAGCCGCAGGTGCAGCCGCCAGGCGTGGTCGAGCACGCGGATCTGCACGAACGACTTGGCCATCGGGTGAGCGAGCGCCAGGCCCGTGACCACGAGGGCGAGGCCGGCGACGAGCGTCGCCAGCCAGATCTTCAGGGGACGGTTCATGGGGCCGCTAGAACGTGAAGTTGCCGCCATAGTCCGCCGTCTTGTCGCGCCAGATGCTGTGGTAGTGGTTCGCGCTGAACACCACGCCGCTCTGGACGCTGAGTTCGATCCAGACCCGCGGGCCGTCGATGCGGACGTAGGAGCCCTTGGTCGACAGGTCCGAGTACGAGGCCCACGAGATGTAGGTCGAGGCCAGGGCCGTGTCGGTGGTGTAGGCGTCGGACTGGCCCGTGCCGTTGGCGTCGGCGGCGTAGGCGTTGATCGCCGCCTTGACCAGCGCCTGCTGGGCGGAGCTGAGGCTCGAGACCGCCAGGCCCGACTGGGTCGAGGGGAAGTCGCCGTCCTCCTGCGGGCCGACCAGTACGTCGTCATAGGCCTGGGAGAGCTTGGCCGAAGCCAGCTGGGTCGACGACAGGCCGCTGAGCATGGCCGCCAGGGTGTCGTGCCGGCTCTGCATCGGCGTGTAGGCCGTGCCGCCGTAGGTGAACGACAGCGGCTCCACCCCGACGAAGTTGGGGGTCATGCTGACATAGTCGCCGGTGACGCTGGCCAGGAAGGTGTAGTGGTGGCCGGAGAACTCCAGGATCCACGGGCTGGAGGTCGAGGGCGTGCCCAGGAAGGCGATGTAATAGAGGTTCTGGCCGTAGCCGCTGGCGGCGGTGGCCAGGTAGCCGTCGGCGGCGCGAAGGCCGGTCATGGTCGATTGGCCTTGGGTGGTCAGGGCCGCGGCGATCAGGTTCTCGGCGGCGGTTTTCTGGTCGGTGCTGAGGGCGCTGAGCGCCAGGCCCAGGCGGCTGACCGAGCCGACCGGCAGGTTCGACCAGTGCTGCGTCGCGTTCGACGAGGTCAGGCTGTAGCTGACCGAGCTGAGCTGGCTGCTGCTGAGCGTGGCGCGGAACACTTCGGCCAGGCAGACCAGTTGCGCGCCTTGCGTGCTTTCCGAGCACGAGGTCGAGGCCGTGCTGCTGGAGCTGGACGAGCTGCTGCTCGAGGAGCTGCTCGACGAACTGCTGCTGGAACTGCTGGAGCTGCTCGAACTGGAGCCGCCGCCCCCGCCGCCGCAGGCCGCCAGGCCGGCGGTCAGGGCCATGGCGATGCAGGCTGCGGCGATGGCGAGGCGACGCCGTGGGCCTTCGAAGGTCATCGGTTCTTCCCAGGATGAGATGTTCTGGGATGCAGCGATGAACGGCGTTCTTTCCCGACCTATGTCCGCCCGGACAAGATCAGGCGCGGTTGCCGAGACAAAATCGCGTGCTGGTCAAGCATCCGGTTATAGCTGCATTCTGCCCTCAACGAAGGTTGTGAGCCTTCGATCCAAAGCTGGGGGTGGAGCATGAACGACGGAGGCGTGAGCCGCCGGGCGCTGGGCGCGCTGGCGGTCGGGGGAGCGACGGCCGGACTGGCGGGCGGGCTCGCCGGGTGCGCCGGTCCGAAGTCCGGCGAGGTGCAGCCGAAATCGCGCGATTTTCCCAAGGACTTCGTCTGGGGCTCGGCCACCGCGGCCTTCCAGACCGAGGGCTCGCCCGACGCCGACGGGCGCGGCCCCAGCGTCTGGGACGTGTTCCAGGACCTGCCGGGCAAGATCGTCGACGGCTCCGACGCCAAGGTCGCCACCGACAGCTATCGCCGCTGGGCCGACGACGTGAACCTCGTGGCCGGGGCCGGACTGGGGGGCTACCGGTTTTCGATCTCGTGGTCGCGGCTGCTGCCGACCGGGGCGGGGGCGGTCGCCCAGGCGGGGATCGATCACTACAGCCGGCTGATCGACGGCCTGTTGGAAAAGGGCGT
>JASGDR010000165.1:0-13331 GCA_047607095.1 Caulobacter sp. | reverse complement strand
GCGACGGCGATGTCTGTGGTCTTCATCTTGGCTCTCCGTTCGAGCGTGTCCCGGTCAGTCAAACGGAGCACGGCCGCGGGAAGTTCCGGCGACCGCGGCGGGGCCGCGTCGGGAACTCCGGCCAAGCGCCGCCGTTAGCACCGGACGGCGGCCGCTGGGGGCCGCGCCGACGGGAGCCTCCATGCGCGTCGAACTGGTCGCCAACAGCGCCTCGGGATCTGTGGGACGGGACGGGCCCGCCCAGGCGGAAGCCATTCTGGCCGAGCACGGCGTCGACGCCACGGTGCACGCCCCGACGGGCGGCGAGCTGGAGCCGTGCCTGCGCGAGGCCCTGGGCCGCAAACCCGACGTGCTGTTCGTGCTGGCCGGCGACGGCACCGCCCGGGCGGCGGCCGAGATGGCCGGGCCCGACGGGCCCCTGGTCGCCCCGCTGCCCGGCGGAACCATGAACATGCTGCCCCGCGCCCTCTATGGCGAACGGGCCTGGCCCCAGGCGCTGGCGGCCTGCCTGACCCACGGCGAGGCGCGGATGATCTCCGGCGGCGAGGTGGCCGGGCGATTGTTCTTCGTCGCCGCCATCCTCGGCAGTCCCGCCCTGTGGGCCGAGGCGCGGGAGGCGGCCCGGCAAGGCCGCGCCGACCTGGCCGTCATGCGCGCGCAGCGGGCCCTGCGCCGGGCCTTCTCCAGTCGCCTGCGCTACGTGCTGGACGGCCGGCCCAAGGACAAGGCCGAGGCCCTGACCCTGATGTGTCCGCTGGTCTCCAGCGCCCTGGACGCCGACGAGCGGGCCCTCGAGGCGGCCGCCCTCGACCCGACCAACGCGCTCGACATCTTCCGCCTGGGCGTGAAGACGGTGACCGGCGACTGGCGCAACGATCCGGCGGTCAGCGTCGTGCGCTGCCGGGTGGGGCGGGCCTGGGCCGGCGGGCGGATCCCGGCCATCCTGGACGGCGAGCCGGTGCGGCTGGACGACCACGTCTCGATCCGCTTCCGTCCCAAGGCCTTCCGCGCCCTGGCCCTGAAGGACGACGCGCCGTGACCAGTCCCGTTCCAGCGGGAGACGTCTTCCGGATGGTCCAGGTCTCCGACGTGCATTTCGGCGGCGAGCATCCCGAGGCGGTCGAGGCGGCCGTCGAGTGCATCCACGCCGCCAGGCCCGACCTGGTGATCGGCGCCGGCGACCTGACCAAGGACGGCGCCCAGGTAGAGTTCGACGCCGCCAGGGCCTGGTTCGAGCGCCTGCCGACGCCGCAGCTGCTGGCCCCGGGCAATCACGACACGCCGTTCAAGGGGCCGGTCGAGATCCTGGAGCGGCTGGCCGCGCCCTGGCGGCGCTACGAGGCCCGCTTCGGGCCGGCGGACGGCCTGTCGTACCGCGACGAGCGGGCGGCGGTGTTCACCCTGAACTCGGCGCGCGGGGCCCAGATCCGCTGGAACTGGTCGAAGGGGGCGGTGTCGGGCGCGCAGACCCGCGCGGTGGCCGGGCGGCTGCGGGCCGAACCCGCCGGGCGGCTGAAGGTGGTGGTCTGCCACCATCCCCTGATCGAGATGATCGGCGGGCCGATGACCGCCAAGGTACGGGGCGGCGAGGCCGCGGCCCTGGCCTTCGCCGAGGCGGGCGCCGACTTGGTGCTGACCGGGCACATCCACGCCCCGTTCGTCCACGCCTACCCTTACGCCGGGGGCTGCACCCAGGCGGTGGGTTCGGGCACGCTGTCGGTGCGCGAGCGCGGCGTGCCGCCCAGCTTCAACATCATCGAGGCCGACGAGGCGGAGATGCGGATCACCGCCATGGCCTTCGAGCGCACGGGCTTCGTGGTCTGGCGCAGCTGGGCCGTGAACCGCCGGCTCAACTGCAAGGCGGCCTGAACGCAAGAAGGGCGGGACCTTGCGATCCCGCCCTTCTCGAGGTCGGCCCTCGATCGGTCTATCAGACCGGGTACTTCCAGGCTTCGCCCTGGCCCTGGGCCGCGGCGTACTGGGCGTCGGCGAACGCCCAGTTGGGCAGGGCGTCGAACCAGGCTTCCAGGAAGCCCTTACGGTTGTTCTGGTGGTCGAGGTAGTAGGCGTGCTCCCACACGTCGCAGACCAGCAGCGGGGTGACGCCCGGCTTGGTCATGGCGCCGTCGGCGTCGTGGGTCGAGATCAGCGACAGCTTGGCGCCTTCGGCGACCAGCCAGGCCCAGCCCGAACCGAAGTGGCCGACGCCCTCGGCGACGAACTTTTCCTTCAGGCCGGCCAGGCCGCCGAAGGTCTCGTCGATGGCCTTGGCCAGGGCTTCGCCCGGACCCTTGGCGTCCGCGCTCATGCATTCCCAGAAGAAGGCGTGGTTCCAGGCCTGGGCGGCGTTGTTGAACACCTTGCCCGGGCCGGCGTCGGCGATGACGGCTTCCAGCGAGCGGGTGTCGCCTTCCGGCAGCAGGCCGTTCAGGGCGTTGACGTAGGCCGCGTGGTGCTTGTCGTGGTGGAAGTGCAGGGTGTTGGCCGAGATGGTCGGCTGGAGCGCCTCGTAGGCGTAGGGCAGGTCGGGCAGCTTGAACATGGTTGCTCCATGGCGAAACGCCCCCGGGAAATGGGCCGGGGGCGGTTGAAAGCTAGACGCCGGCGCGGAAAAATTTCAGCGCCAGGAAAATCAGCGTCGGGGCGGTGGTTGTCTCGAAGCCATGAAGGCCTGGGCGACGGCCGCCGTGAAGGTCGGGTTCCTGAGCGCGAAGACGCCGGCGGCCAGGGCCGCGCCGATCGACAGGATCGGGCGATCCTTGACGATGTCGACGATGCGCTCGGCGAAGCCGTTGACTTCGGGCGTCGGGGCGTGGCGCGTACGCTTGGCTTCGGCGCGGTTGGCGGCGACCAGGCCGGCCACGGCGACGATCAGGGCGGTCACGGCGGCGACCACCGCGGCCGCGCCGGCCGGGGTCAGCACCGGAGCCAGCACGGCGTACAGCGCGAAGGCGCCGGCGAACACGCTCACGGCAGCGGCCGCGGCGATCGCCGCGGCCGCTGCCAGCGTCATCAGGGTCTTTTCGAAGATCACTTGTTGTGGTTGCGGCCGCCCGCCAGCAGGAGCCCCAGCAGGACGCCGACGCCGAGACCGGCGAGGGTGGCGGTGATCGGACGCTCGCGCACGCGATCGGAGACGTACTTCTGGGCGTCTTCCAGCTGCACGGCGGCGCTGTCGGAATAGGTGCGGCTCTGGGCGCGCAGGGTGTCGAAGCCTTCGAGCAGGTTCTTCTCGAGGCGCTTGGCGGCGTCGGCGAAGCTGGCCTTGGCGGCGCTGGCGGCCTCGGCGAAGCTGCGTTCGGCGTGCTCGGCGGCCACGCCGGCGGCGCTCGCCGCCTTGTCGGCTTCTTTCAGAGCAGGATTCAAGGCGTTCGCGGGCATGATCTCGTCTCCGGTTCGCGGCGGGCTTTACGGGAATGCAGCGTCAAGCTGCGCCCCGTCAACGCGGAGCCCGCATAGCCAGTTCCCATCTTAGCGTCACCGCGAAAGCTTCACCACAGGAGATCGCGTGTGAACGCCCCAATCCGGGGTGATCGCCGCTCGCGCATGGCGGGAAGGCGGTCTATGGTCGAATCATGGCGGACGCGGATGCAGAACGAGCATCGGATCAGGAGGCCCGTAGACTACGGGCGGCTGCGGCCCTTGCCGGGGCGTGGAAGGACGCCGACGACCCGCGAATCTCGCGCCTGACCCGGCTGGCCGCGCGCCTGTTCGGCGCTCCGCGCGCCGCCCTGCTGCTGATCGAGGCCGACCATATCCGCCTGGCCGGACGCGTCGGCCACGCCACCCCGACGATCTCCCGCGATACGCCGCTGGCCGACATCGTGCTGCGCTGCAGCCGCTCGTCCCAGCACGCCGGCGAGGGCGGAGCCGCCTTCATGGCCTGCGCGCCGCTGCGCGATCCGCGCGGCCTGGTGGTCGGTGTGCTGGCCGTCGAGGACGACGCGCCGCGCGCCGAGGCCGGGGCCGACCTTCTCGAAGCCCTGTCGGAACTGGCCGACCTGGCCGTGGAGGAACTGATCCGCGGCGCCGACCAGGCGCGGGCCGAGGCCGAACGGCTGCTCGACGGCGAGCGCCTGGCGCTGGCCCTGGGGGCCGCGCGCCTGGGCGAGTTCGAGTGGAACATCAAGACAGACCGCCTGCTCATCAGCGAGCGCATGGCGCGCATCAGCGGCATTCCCGCCGGCGAGATCCCGGCCGAGGAGGGCAAGGCCGTCTGGCCCTACGTCCATCCCGAGGATCGCGAGGTCACCCGCGAGGACCTTCGGGCCCAGCTGCGCGAAAGCGGCCGCTACGAGGTCGAGTATCGCCGGGTCGCCAGTCCCGACGGCCGCGAAAGCTGGAGCCGCGGCTGCGGCGTCATGGTGCTGGACGGCGCGGGCCAGCCCGACCTGCTGATCGGCGTGGTGCAGGACATCACCGACCAGCGCGAGGCCGACGAGCGGCGCGACAACCTGGTGGCCGAGCTCGACCACCGCATCAAGAACCTGCTGGCGGTGGTGCAGTCGGTCGCCGCACAGTCGGCCCGCAAGAGCTCGTCCCTGGACGCCTTCCTCAAGACCTTCGCGGCGCGGCTGAAGTCGATGAGCTCGGCTCACGACCTGATCAGCGCGGCCCGCTGGCGCGGCGCCACCCTGGGCCGCATCGCGGCCGCAGAGCTGGGCGGCCTGGCGCCCAACCAGACCCGTTGGGACGGCCCCGAGCTGTTCCTGACCCCGCGCGCGGCGGCGGCCCTGTCGCTGGCCCTGCACGAACTGGCGGTCAACGCCGTCAAGTACGGCTCGCTGTCGACCGAGACGGGCCGGGTCGAGATCGTCTGGCGCCGCTCGCCCGACGGCGGCTTCAGCCTGGAATGGCTGGAGACCGGCGGCCCGCTGACCAGCCCGCCCGCGACGCGCGGCTTCGGCGCCACCCTGGTCGAGGACGTGGTCGGGCGCGAGCTGGGCGGCGAGGCCAAGATCGACTACCGCCGCAGCGGCGTGTCGGCGATGATCCACGCCGCGCCCGCCGCCCTGGCCGACGCGCCCGAGCCCGAGCCGGCCGCGGTCGAGCCCGAGCGCATCGTCGAGACCATTGGCGCCGGCGACGAGAACGTCCGCGCCGGAGCCATCGCCGGTCTCAAGGTGCTGATCGTCGAGGACTCGCTGCTGCTGGCCATGGAGCTGGAGGCGGGCCTGGAGGACAGCGGCGTCGAGGTGGTGGGCTGCGCGGCGGAGCTGGGCGAGGCCCTGTCGATGCTGGAGCAGTCGTTCGACGCGGCGGTGCTCGACGCCGACCTCAACGGCCAGTCGGTCGCCCCGGTGGCCGAGGTGCTGCGCAGGGAGGGGCGGCCGTTCGTGTTCGCCACGGGCTATGCCGACAAGGCCGCGCCGATGGGCTTCGACGCCCCGATCGTGCGCAAGCCCTACAACGTCCACCAGATCGCCCGGGCGCTGGCGTCCGTGACCGGGCGGGCGTAGGCGTCAAAGCGCCTACTTGCGGATCCGCATCAGGCATTCCTGGGCGACCGAGGCCACCAGCTTGCCGTCGCGGCTGAACATCTGGCCGCGCACCAGGCCTCGGCCCTGCGAGGCGCTGGGGCTGTCCTGGGCGAACAGGGTCCAGTCGTTGAAGTCGAACGGATGGTGGAACCACATGGCGTGGTCGAGGCTGGCTGCCTGCAGGCCCGGCGTCGTCCAGATCAGGCCGTGCGGGCGAAGGGCGCTTTCCATGAAGGCCATGTCCGACGCGTAGGCCAGCGCGGCCTGCTGCATGCGGATGTCCTCGCCCAGCGGGGCGACGGCGCGCATCCAGACCTGCTTTTCGCCCGACTTCCTGACCGGCGCGACCGGGTTCTGCGGATCGATCCAGCGCAGGTCGACGGGGCGCGGGCGCTCCATGAAGGCCAGCATCTTCGGGTGGATCTGGTCGCCCAGGCTGCGCAGATATTCGGCTTCGGTCGGCAGGGTTTCGGGCGCGGGAACGTTCGGGGCCTCGAACTGGTGCTCCAGGCCGATCTCCGGCGTCTGGAACGAGGCCGCCAGGTTGAAGATCTGCTCGCCGTGCTGGATCGCGGCCACCCGGCGGGTGGTGAAGGAGCCGCCGTCGCGGGCCCGCTCCACCTCGTAGAGCACCGGCGCGTTCACGTCGCCCGGACGGATGAAATAGGCGTGCAGCGAGTGGCAGACGCGGTCGGGCACGGTCTTGTAGGCCGCCGTCAGAGCCTGGGCGATGACCAGGCCGCCGAAGATGCGTGGAAAGCCGTCGTTGGGGCTGACGCCCCGGAACAGGTTCACCTCGATCGGTTCGAGGGTCAGGATCTCGGCGAGGTTCTCGGGCGTCTGCATGGTGCGCTGCGATAAGCTTCGCCGACCGCGAGGGCAAGGCTACCGTGCGCGTCAGCCTTGCGCCCCATGGTCGCGGCGCCCATGCTTTGCGCATGCCGCCGCCGCTGCCGCCGATCGTCCATCACCCCGCCTTCCGCGCCGAAATGCCGGCCGGGCACCGCTTCCCGATGGACAAGTTCTCCAGGCTGGCCGGCCTGCTGGAAGCCGAGGGCCTGCCGGGGCCGGAGGGGTTCCACCGGCCGGAATTCGCTCCCCTCGAGGTGCTGCGCCTGGCGCATACCGAGGACTATGTGCGCGGCGTGGTCGAGCTGTCGCTGCCGCCCGACGTCGTGCGCCGCATCGGCATGCCCAACAGCGACAGCGTGGCCGTCCGGGCCCGGGCCGCGACCGGCGGCACCATCCTGGCCGCGCGCCTGGCGCTTGAGCACGGGATCGCCTGCAACACCGCCGGCGGCAGCCACCATGCCGAGGCGGCCTCCGGCGCGGGCTTCTGCGTGTTCAACGACGTGGCGGTCGCCGCCCGCCTGCTGCAGGCCGAGGGGCGCGTGGCCCAGGTCCTGGTCGTCGACCTCGACGTCCACCAGGGCGACGGCACGGCGCGGATCTTCGAGGGCGATCCCAGCGTCTTCACCTTCTCGATGCACGCCGAGAAGAACTTTCCCCACCGCAAGGCGGCCGGCGACCTCGACGTCGAACTGCCGGACGGGACGGGCGACGGCGCCTATCTGGCCCGGCTGGACGCGGTGCTGCCCGACCTGCTGGCGCGGGTGGCGCCCGACATCGTGTTCTTCAACGCCGGGGTCGATCCGCATACGGACGACAAGCTGGGGCGGCTGTCCCTGACCAACGCCGGCATCGCCGCCCGCGAGGCGCGGGTGCTGGGCGCGTGCCTGTCGCGCGAGATCCCGGTCGTCGGGGTGATCGGCGGCGGCTACGATCCCGACATCGACCGTCTGGCCGATCGCCACGCCATCCTGCACCGCACGGCGGCGCGGCTTGCCCGAAAGGAAAAGGGGCGGCCCGTCGCCGAGCCGCCCCTCCCTTACGCGTACTGAGCTCCGGAAGGCCTAGAAGGCCGTCTTGAGGCTGAGGATCGCCGAGCGCGGGGCGCCGACATAGGCGTAGGTGCGGCCGTAGCCGGCCGTGCCGTAGGTGGCGCTGGTCTGCGTGCCGGCCAGGTTGCCGTAGTAGAACTCGTCGAAGATGTTGTTCACGTTCAGCTGGATGTACGACTTCTTCCAGCCGTCGCCGCCGAGGTCGTAGCGGATGTCGGCGTCGAACACGGTGTAGCTGCCGACCTTCTGGTCGTTGACGTCGGTCATGTAGCGATCGCCGACGAACTTGCCCTGGAAGCCGACCTCGAACTTGCCGAAGTCGTAGGTCAGGCGGCCGCCGAAGGTCCACTTCGGGGTCTCGACCACCTGCTTGCCGGCCGTCTGGGCGTAGCCCAGGCTGGAGCTGACATAGAGGTTGTCCTGCAGCTGGGCGTCCGTGTAGGCGACCGACGCGTAGGCCGTCATCTTGTCGTCGACCCGCCATTGCACCTGGCCGTCGAAGCCCTTGATCTCGACGTCGCCGACGTTGCGGTCGATGTAGGTCGAGGTGTCGTCCGGGTCGATGGTGGTGACGATCCGGTTCTGGATCGCGGTGTGGTAGATGCTGGCGCTGGCCATCACCGCCGGAATGCGGAAGCGGTAGCCCAGCTCGATCGTCTGGCCGGTTTCCGGCTCGGCGTCGCCCAGGGCGCCCGTCGAGGTCAGGGCGTAGAGGTTGTCGACCTTCGGCGCCGACATCTGCTCCGAATAGCTGCCGTAGACGGTGTGGGCGTCGGCCAGCTTGTACGACAGGCCGATGTTCGGCAGCACCGCGTCATAGCTCTTCGAGGCCGAGAACGGCGAGAAGTAGGTCGTGCCGTTGACCACCACCTTGGAGGCCACCGCGCCGTCGGCCTTGGTCGAGGTCGAGGTCGGGCTCAGCGTGGTGCAGTAGGCGGTCGAGGACGAGCCGGCCAGCGAGTAGCAGAACTGGTGCAGTTCGCGCTCGAGGGTCGGGGCGCGCACGCCGATGTTGGCGATCAGGCGGTTGTCGAGGAATTCACCGCGGTACTCGACGCTGAGCTGCTTGAAGGTGGCCACCGAGGCGCGGTTGCGCTTCTGCACCACTTCGCCGTCGCCGTTCAGGATGGCCGTGCCATAGCCGTCCTTGCCGCCGAACACGCTGTCGGGATTGCCGCTGTTGTCGAGCAGGCTGTACTCGCCGGTCTGGCGGGTGTGGGCCTCGTCCCAGGCGTAGGAGAAGCGGACGCGGTGGTGGTCGGAGACGTCCCACACCAGCGAGCTGTTGACGTCGTAGCGGCGGGTGTTGGTGTTGCTGGGCGAATAGACCGTGACCGTGTCGAGCGTGTCGTAGTCGCCGTTCAGGTCGACGCCGCTGGAGGCGTTGCTCTTCAGGACGATGTTGGTCTCGGACAGGTTGGTCGCGCCGCCGCCGTTGGCGAGGGTGTAGTTGAACGACGGGTCGACCGTCAGTTTCAGGTTGTCGAGCAGGGTGAAGCGCGACTGGCCGCGGATCGTGCCGGTGTTCGACGGGTTGATCTTGATGCCGTAGAAGCTGGTGTTGCCGCTGGCGGCGGTGTCCTTGGTTCCGGCCGTGGTCGAGGTGGCGGTGTAGGCGGTCGGATAGTCGTAGTCGGCGCCGTAGACGTCGACGTCGGCGGCCAGCGAGGTGGTCGAGGTCGTGCCGCCCAGGTTGGCCAGATAGGCGCCGTAGTAGCTGTTGTTGCGGTTCTCGTTGTAGTTCACCGACAGCGCCACGAAGTCGCCCGGCTTGACCAGGTCCTGCTCGATGCGGGCGTTGAACTGCTTCTTCTCGAGGTCGCCGGCGCCCTTGAACTTGTCGTACTTCTGGTAGCTGAGCGAGGCCCAGGCGCGGGTGCCCAGCGGGCCGAACTCGCCGGTCTGCACCAGGCCGAACACGCGGCGGTAGTTGTCGGTGCCGACGCCCGCCTTCATCACCACGCCGGCGTCCTTGGTCGCCTTCAGGGTGGTGTAGTTGATGACGCCGGCGGTCGAGGAGGCGGTCACGGAGTCGGCGTCGGTCGAGCCGGTGTTGACGTTGGCCTGCGAGATGACCTCGGGGTCCATCTGCTGGTTCGAATAGATGGCGTAGTTGCCGCCGTCGTTCAGGGGCACGCCGTCGAGCAGGAAGCCGATGTGGGCGCCGTCCTGGCCGTGCAGGCGGATCGTGCCGCCCGACGAGCCGTAGGGATCGCTGTTGGAGAACACGACGCCCGGCACCAGGTTCAGCGACTGCAGGATGGTCTGGCCGTCGGCCTGGCGCGACAGGTACTCGTTGGTGATCGTGTACTTCGCCTTCGGCGCCGTCTCGGCGATCATCGCGCCGTCGATGGTCTTGGGGCCGTTGGCGGTGACGACGACGGCGTCGAGTTCGGTGGTCGCCGTGGATTGGGCGTAGGCGCCGGCGGCCGAGAGCAGACCGCCGAACAGCGCCGTCGTGGCCAGGCAGGCCAGCTTGGTCTTGTTCATCTCTAAGATTATCCCCTTGCCCGTGACAACTTTTGCGAAGTGCAAAGTAAGTCTTTGCGGGATCAGGATTTCTAGAGGTCGCAGTTCAATCTTTGATGACGATATTGGAGCGAATATAGGGTCGAAAACCGACGATATAGATGCGTCGATGATGCAAAAGAAACGAGATGATATTTACAGAAACAAGTAAGTTTCTATTTCTTTCAAATCTATTCTCAAGTCGTGAGCATTGGGCGCCATGCCCCGCCGGGATTTTGCCGGCGAGGCTACGCGGCGCTCACTCAGAAGCTCGGCGACAGCGAGCCGGCGACGATGACGAGCGGAAGGACGGCGAGCACCAGGCTGGCCAGCGAAGCGAAGGCGTTGTTCGAGAAGGTCATTGTTCTATCCCTGAGTTCTTGTTGTCCGGCGCGACGACCGCGTCCGGTGAAAAGGGGTATAGGCCGGGCGAGGGATGAACACCCGTTACCTTTGCGTCATGACGCCGTTTTAAGAAACTATCTCGCACGTAATGTGCATTACATTGGATTAATGTAGTCGCTATCGCTGGATTTTGGGAATTGTATTGCTTTCTTGGCCGTGGGCGGCGCGGCGCCGTCTTGCGCCGAGCCGCCGCGATGCGGGACGATCAGTCCTCGGCCCCGGTCAGCAGGAAATGGCCGCGCAGGGCGGCGATCGGGGCGGCGCGCTGCTCCTGCCAGGCCTCGACATGGACGTTGGCGATGCGTCGGCCGACCTTCTTGATCTGGGCGCGGGCGTAGGTGGTCAGCGGCCGGCCCGAGCGCAGGTATTCGATCGAGACGTCGATGGTGCGCGGCTGGCGCTTCAGGGTCTCGGCGATCGAGAGCTGGGCCAGGGCGGTCATCTCCATGAAGGCGCCCAGCACGCCGCCGTGGATGGCCGGCAGCATGGGGTTGCCGACGATCTCGGGCGAGAACGGCAGGATGGCGGTCATTTCGTCGCCCGCCAGTTCGGCCTTCATGCCGATGAAGCGGGCGTAGGGGATGGCGCCGAGCACGGCGACCAGGCGGTCCTGGGCTTCGCTCATCGGCCGCCCTCCTTTTCATCCGAGCTCGGCTTGCTGGAGCCCGGCGGCTTGAGGTTGGCGCCCGCCTTCTTGCCCGCGCTGGAGTCCAGCATGAAGGCGGCCTGGGCGGCGGCGATCGGGTCTTCCGGATCGCTCTCGTAGGCCACGGCCCGCACGAAGGCGACCGAGCGGGTCAGCTTGTAGCAGTGGGCGCGGGCCAGGATGTCCTTTCCCGGCTCGGCGGGGCGCATGTAGTCGATGCGCAGGTCCAGGGTGGCGATCGAGGTCCAGGTGCTCATGGCCGCGTGCACCGCCTGTCCCGAAGCGTGGTCGAGCAGGGTGGTCACCACCCCGCCCGCGATCACGCCCGTCTCGGGGTCGCCGACCAGTTCGGTGCGGTAGGGGACCTTCAGCACGGCCACGCCGTCGCCGATGTCGAGGGTCGAAAAGCCCAGGGCCTTGGCCTGCGGGCTGCCTTCGTTCATCGCCTTGGCGATGAGGCGGTGCTGTTCGTTCAGGTCCGTCTCGCTCATGCCGCTCTAGTCGTTTCTCTCGACGCAGTTTCCGACGACGAACCGGTATCCGCTTCGTCGGAAAATGCTCCGGGGATAGGCTTACAGGATCGCGCGTTGTCTTATCCAGCCGTGATCAAGCCGCAGGATCTTCTCTGTCCGAAGCCCGCCGGGCTCTATTGCCCGCCCGGCGACTTCTACATCGACCCGGTCGGTCCCGTGGACCGGGCGGTGATCACGCACGGCCATTCCGATCACGCCCGCGCCGGGCACGGGACCGTGGCCGCGACGCCGGAGACCCTGGCCATCATGGCCGAGCGCTATGGCGAGGACTTCGCCAGGATCGGCCGCCAGGCGGTCCCCTACGGCGAAAGCTTCGTCCACAACGGCGTCGAGGTGACCCTCGTCCCCGCCGGCCACGTGCTGGGTTCGGCCCAGGCGGTGGTCCGCTGGAAGGGCCTGACCATGGTCGTCTCCGGCGACTACAAGCGCCGCCGAGACCCCACCTGCGCGGCGTTCGAGCCGACGCCCTGCGACGTCTTCATCACCGAGGCGACCTTCGGCCTGCCGGTCTTCCGCCATCCTGACGACAGGGGCGAGATCGCCGCCCTTCTGAAGTCGGTGGAGCAGTTTCCCGAGCGCGCGCACATCGTCGGCGCCTACGCCCTGGGCAAGGCCCAGCGGGTGATCGCCCTGCTGCGCGAGGCCGGCTGGGACCGGACCATCCACGTCCACGGGGCCATGGAGCGGCTGAACCGGCTCTATGAGAACCACGGCGTCGATCTTGGCCCCCTGGCCCCGGCGACCACCGAGCGCGGCAAGGCGGGCGATTTCGCCGGAAGCATCATCGTCGCCCCGCCCTCGGCCCTGGCCGACCGCTGGAGCCGCCGTTTCCCCGATCCGGTGGACTGCTTCGCCAGCGGCTGGATGCGCGTGCGCGCCCGGGCCCGCCAGCGCGGCGTGGAGCTGCCGCTGATCATCTCCGACCACGCCGACTGGGACGAGCTGACCGACACCCTCTCCGAGCTGCGGCCCGGCGAGGTGTGGATCACCCACGGCCGCGAGGAGGCCCTGGAGCGCTGGTGCGCGCTGGAGGGTCTCCCCGCCCGCGCCCTGCGGCTGGTGGGCTATGACGAGGACGACGGCGAGTAGGGAAAGGGCGGCCTCAGGCGATCAGGTCGGGGCCGGGCGGCTTGGCGTCGGTCTTGGCCTTCTTGCCGCCGCCCCCGCCGCCGAACTTGTTGCGGAGCCAGGTCACCAGGCCCCCGAAGGCGGCGACGACCAGCACGAAGCCCTTCTTGCCGAAGGCGAGCAGCAGGGCCAGCAGGCCGAACTTCTTGGCCGCCGCCACGCCCGCGCCGGCGGCGATCAGGCCGGCCACGCCGTATTCGGCGACCTTGTCCTCGCCCTTCTTGAAGTCGACGTAGCGCGAGCCCTGGTCGAACTGTGCTGTGGCGGCGATGCGCCCGGCCATGGCGTGCAGCTCGGGCAGGGCCTGGGGCGCGGCGACGGCGTTGAGGCTGATGACGCCCTTCCGGCCGAGCACGCGGATGTCGTAGTTCAGCGAGTGGGCCTCGCCGCCGCCGATCTGCAGGTCGCGCGCCCAGATCAGAACGTGCTTGCCGGCGTCGTAGCTCGGCCGCTCCGCCCAGCCGGCCAGATGGATGGTCGGATAGCCGGCCTTTTCGCGCGCGGCGTTCTCATCGTCCTCGCCCTTGCGCAGGTCGATCAGCAGCTTGTCGTAGTCGGTGGTCTTGGCGTCCTCGTCCGTGACGTAGCCGACGTCCTGGTAGGTGACGAGGACGCCCCAGGAGTCGTCGTCCAGCGGCTTGAAGCGGGTCGGCAGGATCATGCCCAGCACGCCCTCGCCGGCGTCCGGCGGGTTGCCCCAGCCCTCGGTCAGCACCCGGCGGGCGGCGGC
>JASGDR010000164.1:0-2972 GCA_047607095.1 Caulobacter sp. | reverse complement strand
TGAACGTGGTCGGCTCGGTCGCCCTGTCGGCGAGCAGCAACGCGGCGGTTTCCATCGGGCTCGGCGTCGGCGGCTTCGGCGGCGGCGGCGGCGACGCCAAGGCCGTCACCGGCACGGTCACCGGCCGCTACCAGACCTCGGGCGACGAGGCCGACGGCGTGGTGGCCCAGTCGATCGGCGGCGGCGGCGGCTCGGGCGGCCTCAACGTCTCGGCCTCGGTCGCGGTCAGCGCCGGCACGGCCGGCACGGGCTCGGTCGGCATCGGCGGCTTCGGCGGCTCGGGCGGCGATTCCGGCGCGGTGACCCTGATCCGCGTCGGCGACACCATCACCGACGGCGCCAATTCCGACGGCGTCATCGCCCAGAGCATCGCCGGCGGCGGCGGTCAGGGCGGGATCAACGTCTCCGGCGGCCTGTCGGCGACCACCAAGGGCACGGCCGGCAGCTTCGGCTTCGGTCTGGGCGGCTTCGGCGGCGACGGCGGCGACGCCGGCGACGTGACCGCCAGCGTCACCGGCAACGTCTGGGCCCAGGGCCTGGAGTCCGACGTCACCACCCCCGAACTGACGATCGAGATCCCCCTGTTCGGCATGGAATGGATCATTCCGGCCGACCGCACGCGCCTCAACGGCTCCAACGGCGTCGTCGCCCAGAGCGTGGGCGGCGGCGGCGGCTCGGGCGGTCTCAACGTCACCGGCCAGTTGTCGCTGACCACGCCGGGCGGATCCTCGACCAGCCGCGCCATCTCGCTGGGCGTCGGCGGCTTCGGCGGCGCGGGCGGCGACGCCGGCAAGGTCGATCTGACGGTCGCGGGCCCGACGACCGACTATGTGCAGGTCACCGCCGTGGGCGACGACCGTTACGCCGTGGTCGCCCAGTCGATCGGCGGCGGCGGCGGCGCGGGGGCGATAAACGTCTCGGGCGGCGTCTCGCTGGACGGCCAGCTGACCGTCGGCATCGGCGGCTTCGGGGGCGACGGCGGCCTGGGCAAGGACGTCACGGCCGACGTCACGGCCAACCTGTTCGCGGCCGGCGACCGGTCGCGCGGCCTGATGGTCCAGTCGATCGGCGGCGGCGGCGGCGCGGGCGGCATCAACATCTCCGGCGGCATCAGCGCCGACACCTCGGGCACGGAGCCCTCGGTCGTCTTCGGCCTGGGCGGCTCGGGCGGCGCGGGCAACGCCAGCGGCGACGTCACCGTCGCCCAGGACGGCCAGGTCTGGGTCGAGGGCGTCGACGCCATCGGCATTCTCGTTCAGAGCGTCGCCGGCGGCGGCGGTTCGGGCGGCCTCAACGTCGCGGCCGACGTCAACCTCGGCAGCTCGACCTCGTCGTCGAACGGCTACTCGGTGGCGGTCGGCATCGGCGGCCAGGGCGGGACCGGGGCCGACGCGGGCGACGTCTCGCTGACCAGCGTAGGCGACGTCATCGTCAACGCCCAGCTGAAGGCTGATCCTGTCGCCGGCGAAGACCTGCTGGAGGCGGTCGAGTTCACCGGCGGCGCCAAGGGCGTGCTGGTGCAGTCGATCGGCGGCGGCGGCGGGGTGGGCGGCATCAGCGCCACCGGCGCCATCGCGCCGTTCGGCAACCCGATCGCGGTCGGCGTCGGCGGTTCGGGCGGCTCGGGCGGCAACGCCGGCTCGGTCACCGTGGTGCGCGGCTACGCCGACGACGGTTCGGCCGATCCGCACCTGATCCGCACCTTCGGCGACGATTCCGACGGCCTGATCGCCCAGAGCATCGGCGGGGGCGGCGGCACGGCGGGGATGAACTTCACCATCGCCGCCACCGCCTCCAACCAGGCGCCGAATCCGATCGCGGCGATCATCACCATCGGCGGCTCCGGCGCGGGCGCCGGCTCGGGCGACACGGTCGACGTCAAGCACAACGGCAATATCGTCACCGACGGCGCCCACAGCGACGGCCTGATCGCCCAGAGCGTCGGCGGCGGCGGCGGTTCGGGCGCCTTCAACATCGGCGCGGGGGTGCTCTACAACGCCAACGCCCTGAACATGGCCATCGGCGGCGCCACCGGCGCGGCGGGCGACGGCGGCGACGTCACGGTCGACCATGTCGGGACCATCGTCACCCTGGGCGACGACTCCGTGGGCCTTCGCGCCCAGTCGATCGGCGGCGGCGGCGGCAACGCCGGCTTCGACCTGGCGATCGGCGCGCTGAACAAGAACTCCGTCGGCATCACCATCGGCCGCGTCGGCGGCACGGGCGGGGTCGGCGGCGACGTCAAGGTCAGCTCCGACGGGGTGATCGACACCACCGGCGCGGAATCCTCGGCCATCTACGCCCAGAGCATCGGCGGCGGCGGCGGCTCCAGCGGCGCGGTCACCGTGGCGGCCAACGGCACGCGCGGCCAGGGCGACAACGCCGAGTCCTTCGCCGGTTCGCTCAGCATCGGCCTGGACGGCGGCGTCGGGGCCGAGGGCGGCGACGTCGAGGTCTCGGCCTCGGGCGAGCTGACCACGCGCGGCGACGATTCCCGCGGCATCTTCGCCCAGAGCGTGGGCGGCGGCGGCGGGACTGGCGGCATCGCGGCCACCACCATCATCCGGGCCACCGGCGCGGCGGGCGTGGCGGTCGGCGGCGACGGCGGCGTCGGCGCGATCTCGGGCTCGGTCCTGGTCGACAACGACGCGACCATCCGCACCTCCGGCGACCGCTCCGACGGCGTGCTGGCCCAGGCGATCGGCGGCGGCGGCGGCCTCGGCGGCATGGCCCGCACCATCCAGATCCAGGTCGGCGGCGCGCCGTCCAACTCCACCACGCGCACGGCGACGGTCAGCGTCGGTGGCACGGGCGGCGAGGGCGCGGTCGGCGGCCAGGTCGAGGTCGACAACAGCGGGATCATCTACACTACCGGCGACGACTCCTTCGGCATCCGCGCCCAGTCGATCGGCGGCGGCGGCGGCATCGGCGGCGCGGTCATGAACGTCCGCGCCCAAGGGACCAACAGCAAC
>JASGDR010000163.1:0-7118 GCA_047607095.1 Caulobacter sp. | reverse complement strand
CTCAGTCGGCTTAGCCGACAGCTCCCCCAGCGGGGGAGCGCCTTCGGCATAAATCCTCCCCCTCCGGGGGAGGTGGCCCGAAGGGCCGGAGGGGGATCACTCCCGCCGCAGCAGCTTGTCGGTCAGCACCTTGCCCAGCATGCCGGCGCGGAAGGTCTTCTTCATCTCGACCGGATCGTAGTCGTCGCTGTCGACCCACTGGGTGAAGGTCAGGCCCTTGGGCGCGCCCTTCTCCAGGTACTGGTCGAAGGTGTAGTCGAGCACGCCGGTATTACCCTCCTTGATGTGGAGGTAGCGGCCCGACAGCTGCTTCTTGGCCTCCTCGATCGGCAGGCCCAGCCGATAGTGGGCGTAGAGCACGCTCATGATGCCCGCCCGGTCGGCCCCCGACTTGCAGTGGATAAGGGCCGGGTACTCGATGGTCTCGAACAGCTCTTTCGCGCCGTGCACGCGGGCGCGGATCGGCACCTCGCGCGAGGTGATGGTGAAATCGACCATCTTCATGCCCAGGCGCTCGCAGGCGTCCTTTTCGAGGGCGTAGAAGCTGCCGTCGAAACCGCCGCGCAGGTTCACCACCGTCTTGATGCCCTGCTTCTTCCACCAGGCCAGCTGGAACGGCCAGGGCTGGTTGGTGCGCACCAGCTCGGGGCTGACCCAGTGGGCGTTGGTGAAGCCCAGGCGCAGATAGGCGTGATCGTTCCACATGTAGTGGAGGTAGGTCTTGAAGCGCCCCCAGCGCGTGGAAAGGTCGAAACCGGCCAAGTGGCGATCCTCTGAAAACGCGCCTAGATAGGGCCCACAGGGGATTATTGCAAAACCCCGTGTCGTTTGGCCCGGCACTGATGCGCCGGCGTCCTTGACAGCCCCCCTTCGAAATCCGACCCCTCGCCCATGACCGACGCCGCCGAGACCAAGACCTCCAACCGCGCCCTGGCCGCGCGGGTCTGGCGCGACTTCCTGCGTCCGCGCTGGAAGGGACTGGCGGTGTCGCTGGCGGCCGCCGTAGTCGTGGCGGCCCTGAGCGGCCAGCTGGCCCGGATCATCCAGCCGGCGATCGACGAGCTGATCACCCATCCCCAGCCCGGGGCCATCTGGCGGATCCCGGCGATCATCGCCGCCCTGGCGATCGGGCGAGGGCTGTTCCAGGTGCTGCAGTCGGTGCTGATCAGCCGCATCGGCAACGGCGTGGTCGGCGACATGCAGGTGCGCCTGTTCGGCAAGCTGGTCCGCGCCGACCTCGCGCGGCTGCGCGGCGCCCACTCGGGATCCTACGTCTCGTCGGTGCTCTACGACGCCGGCCTGATCCGCGAAGCGGCGACCACCGGCGTCGTCAACTACGTGCGCGAGTTCCTGACGGTGATCGCCGCGCTCTACGTGATGTTCACCCTCGACCCGATCCTGGCGGGCGGCATCATCGTGCTGGCCCCGCTGGCCAGCCTGATCATGCGGCGGTTCTCGAAGAAGACCACCAAGGCCGCCAAGGGGGCCATGGGCGAGACCTCCAACCTGTCGACCGCGATCATGGAGAGCCTGGACGGCATCAAGATCGTCAAGATGGAGAACCGCGAGGCCTATGAAGAGGACCGGGTCGCCACGGTGGTCGAGCGCCGCCAGCGCCACCTGATCAAGGGCAGCAACGCCAAGGCCATGGCCGCGCCGGCCACCGAGGCCTTCACCACCCTGATCGTCGCGGCCGTCTTCGTCTACGCCGGCTGGCGCGCGACCGTCGGCGCCGGCGTCCTGGGCGGGACCATCACCGCCGGGGCGTTCTTCGCCTTCCTCACCGCTCTGCTGATGGCGGCCCAGTCGCTGCGCCAGGTGGCCAACCTGCAGACCGTGTTCAGCGAAGGCTTCACCGCCGCCCGGCGGCTGTTCGCGGCGCTCGACGTCGAACCGGCCATCGTCGAGCCCGCCGACGCCAAGGCCTTGCCGCCCGGCGACGGCAGCGTGACGCTGGATCATGTCGACTTCGCCTACGGGGAAGGCGCGCCGGCCCTCCGCGACGTGTCGCTGCACGTGCGCCGGGGCGAGACCGTGGCCCTGGTCGGCCCGTCGGGCGGCGGCAAGAGCTCGATCCTGAACCTGATCCCGCGCTTCTACGACGTGACCGGCGGCGCGGTCGGCATCGACGGCCACGACGTGCGCTCGGTGACCCTGGCGTCCTTGCGCGACCGCATCGCCCTGGTGACGCAGGAGCCGTTCCTGTTCGACGACACCATCCGCGCCAACATCGCCTACGCCAAGCCGGACGCGACCGACGCCGAGATCGAGGCCGCCGCCGCCCAAGCCGCCGCCCACGACTTCGTCAGCGCCCTGCCCGAAGGCTACGAGACCCGCGTCGGCGAGGCCGGGACGCGCCTGTCGGGCGGCCAGCGCCAGCGCATCGCCATCGCCCGCGCCTTCCTGAAGAACGCCCCGATCCTGCTGCTCGACGAGGCCACCAGCGCGCTCGACACCGAAAGCGAGGCCCTGGTGCAGGCGGCGCTGGAGCGGCTGATGGCCGGCCGCGCCACCATCCTGATCGCCCACCGCCTGTCGACCGTGAAGCACGCCGACCGCATCTACGTCATCGACAAGGGCCGCGTCGTCGAGACCGGAACCCATGCGGGCCTCGTGCGCGCCAAGGGCCTCTACGCCCGCCTGGCCAAGGCCCAGGACCTCGACCACGCGCCTGACGCCCCCTCAGAGGAGACCGCCTCTTGAGGCCGCTGCGTTCCCCCATCGTCATCAAGATCCTGTCGTCGATCTTCGCCGGCTATTCCAAGCTGGTGTTCGCCACCCTGCGCATGACCGTCGAGGGCCAGGACAAGGCCGAGGGCGTGTGGGCGCAAGGCCGCACCCAGGGCAGCGGCGCGATCCTGTGCTTCTGGCACTCGCGCATCCCGATGTCGCCGCTGAGCTGGCCGCAGAGCCCGGCCCGCCAGGACATGCGCGCCCTGATCTCGCGCTCCAACGACGGCGAGTTCATCGCCCGCACGGTCGAGAAGCTGGGCTTTCCCTCGATCCGCGGCTCGTCGGCCAAGAAGTCGGATCTCGGCAAGAACAAGCACGGCGAGCAGGCCTTCCGCGACATGATCAAGTGGGTGAAGGACGGCGGCGGCATCGCCATCACGCCGGACGGCCCGCGCGGCCCGGCCGAGCACATGGAAAAGGGCACCCCCACCCTGGCCCGCTTCACCGGCGCGCCGGTGATCTTCGTCGGCCTGGCCGCCAAGCCCTGCATCCGCCTGGGCTCGTGGGACGCCACCCTGATCCCCCTGCCCTTCGCCAAGGCCGCCATGGTCTGGGACGGCCCCACCGGCGCGGGTCGCGGCGACGATCCCGAGGCCCTGGTGGGCGAATGGGAAGCCCGGCTGTCGGCGGTGACCAGAAGGGCCGAGGAGATCGTGGGATTAT
Source organism: Caulobacter sp. (assembly GCA_047607095.1). GTDB lineage: Bacteria > Pseudomonadota > Alphaproteobacteria > Caulobacterales > Caulobacteraceae > Caulobacter. Next base: position 3,722 of record JASGDR010000163.1, on the reverse strand, counting down.
AGGAACCTCCCCTTCCGGGGGAGACGGCCGAAGGCCGGCGGGGGGACGGTTTCAGCTTCCCGAGTTTTGGCCGTCTTCCGCCTGCTCCCCCCACCGATCGCTACGCGATCACCTCCCCCACGGGGGGAGGTTCCTTAGAAGATTGATCCCCGCCCGCCTTGGTGGGATGTAGACCCCATGCCGCACGACCACTCGGGCCACGATCACGACCATCACGACCACGATCATGACCACCACGGTCATGACCACGGGCACGCCCATGGTCACGGCCATGGCCATCATCACGGGCATGGGCACCACGGCCACAGCCACGCCCCCGCCGACTTCGGCCGCGCCTTCGCCATCGGCACGGCGCTGAACTTGGCCTTCGTCGGGGCCGAGGCCATCGCCGGTTTCGTCACCGGCTCGCTGGCCCTGCTGGCCGACGCCGGACACAATCTGTCGGACGTGCTGGGCCTGCTGCTGGCCTGGGGCGCGGCCGTTCTGGCCAAGCGCGCCCCGACGGGCCGGCGCACCTACGGCCTGCGCAAGGGCACCATCCTGGCCTCGCTGACCAACGCCGCCCTGCTGCTGGTGGCCGTCGGGGCCATCGCCTGGGAGGCCGTGCGCCGCTTCGCCGACCCGCAGCCGGTCGAGACCGGCCCGGTGATGATCGTCGCGGCCATCGGCATCGTCATCAACACCGCCACGGCCCTGATGTTCATGAAGGGCTCCAAGGAAGACCTCAACGTGCGCGGGGCCTTCCTGCACATGGCCGCCGACGCCGCCGTCTCGGCCGGCGTGGTGATCGCCGCGCTCGCCATGTGGTTCACCGGCTGGCTGTGGCTGGACCCGGTGGTCAGCCTGGCCATCGTCGTCGTCATCGTGCTGGGCACCTGGGGCCTGCTGCGCGACTCCCTCGACCTGGCCCTCGACGCCGCCCCGCGCGGCATCGATCCCAAGGCCGTCGCCGACTGGCTGGCCGCCCGGCCGGGCGTGGCCGAGGTGCACGACCTGCACATCTGGGCCATGAGCACCACCGAAACGGCGATGACCGCCCACCTCGTGCGCCCCGACGAAAGCGACCACGACCAGTTCCTGCACGACGTCTGCGGCGAGCTTTCCAAGCGCTTCAACATCGGCCACGCCACCATCCAGATCGAGCGCGGCGGCCACGCCCACCCCTGCGCCCTGGCCGCCGAAGGCAGCGTGTGAGCCTGCCCTTCTCCCTGGCGCTGTATCGCGCCGCGACCACGGCCTTGACGCCGATCGCCCCGGCCCTGCTGCGCCGCCGGGCGGCCAAGGGCAAGGAAGACGCCGCCCGCCTGAACGAGCGGCTGGGCAGGCCGGCGACCCCGCGCCCCGACGGCGTGCTGGTCTGGCTGCACGGCGCCAGCGTCGGCGAAAGCCTGTCGATCCTGCCCCTGGTCGAACGCCTGCGGGCCGAGCGGCCGCACGCGGCGATCCTGGTCACCTCAGGCACGGTCACCTCGGCCGAACTTCTGGCCAAGCGCCTGCCGCCGGGCGCGATCCACCAGTACCTGCCGGTCGACACGCCGGGCGGCGCGGCGCGCTTCCTCGACCACTGGCGGCCGGATCTGGCCGTCTTCGTCGAGAGCGAGCTGTGGCCCAACCTGCTGCTGGCCGCCAAGGCGCGCGGGACCAAGCTGGCCCTCGTCTCGGCCAAGCTGTCGGACAAGAGTTACGACAGCTGGCGGGCCCGACCGCTGGCGGCCGCCTGGCTGTTCTCGGCCTTCGACCTGATCCTGGCCCAGGACGGCCGCGCCGCCGACCGCTTCGCCAGCCTGGGCGGAACCGTGGCCGGCGAGGCCGACCTGAAGTTCGGCTCGCAGGCCCTGCCGGTCGACGAGGCCGAATACGCCCGCCTGCGCTTCCAGCTGACCGACCGGCCGCTGCTGCTGGCCGCCAGCACGCACCCGGGAGAAGACGAGATCGTGCTCGACGCCGTGGCCGGCTTCCACCTGGCCCCGCGCCTGGTGATCGTTCCCCGCCACCCCGTGCGCGGCGAGGCGGTGCTGGAGATGGCCAAGGCCCGCGGCCTGGACGCCGCGCGCCGCAGCCGGGCTCCGGAAACCATCGCCGAGGTGATCGTCGCCGACACCTTGGGCGAGATGGGCCTGTGGTACCGTCTGGCCGACCTGGCCCTAGTCTGCGGCAGCCTCGCGCCCGGGATCGGCGGCCACAATCCGCTGGAGCCGGCGCGGCTGGACTGCCCGGTGGTGTCGGGTCCGCATGTCGAGAACTGGCTGACCGCCTATGGCGACCTGGCCGCCGTCGAAGGCGTGGCCTATGCCGACGCCTCGGTGCTGGGCGAGCGGCTGTCGGCCATGCTGGAGACGCCCGAACGGCTGAAGGCCCAGGCCGCCCGCGCCAAGGCCTTCGTCGAGGCCCGCGACGCCGCCGCCCGGGCGGGGCTGTCGCGCATCCTGGAACTGGTCCCCCTCAACCCCGGTCCGGAGGCGGCTGCATGAAGCTTTCCACCCCCCGCTGGTGGTACCGCCGCGAAGGCGGCCCAGCCCCCCTGACCCGCGCCCTGCTGACCCCGCTGTCGTGGCTGTGGGCGGGCGCCACCGCCCGCCGCATCGCCAAGGCCGACCCCGTCGATCCCGGCGCGCCGGTGATCTGCGTCGGCAACCTGACCGCCGGAGGCGTGGGCAAGACGCCGATCGTGCGCGAACTGCTGCTGGTGCTCACCAACGGCGGCGTGGCGGCCCACGGCCTGTCGCGCGGCTACGGCGGGTCGCTGAAGGGGCCGCTGCGGGTCGATCCCGCCCGCCACAAGGCCCGCGAGGTCGGCGACGAGCCTCTGATGCTGGCCCAGGACTTTCCGATCTGGATCTCGCGCGACCGCGTCGCCGGGGCCAAGGCGGCCGCCGCCGCCGGCGCCCAGGTCGTCGTCATGGACGACGGCCACCAGAACCCCGACCTGCAGAAGGCCCTGTCGCTGGTGGTGGTCGACGGCGAGACGCGCGACGACGAATGGCCGTTCGGCGACGGCCGGGTGTTTCCCGCCGGCCCGATGCGCGAGCCCCTCGCGGTGGGCCTGGCCCGCGCCGACGCGGTGATCGTGCTGCTGCCGGCCGATCTGCCGGAAGCCGATCCGCAGCTCTTGGCCCAGCTGGCCTCCAAGCCCGTGCTGATCGCGAGGCTGGAACCCGCCGCCCCGCCGCCGGGCGGGCCGCAGGTGGGCTTCGCCGGGGTCGGCAAGCCGTGGAAGGTGGAACGCGCCCTGCAGGCCGCCGGCTGCGACCTCGTCGACTTCGCCCCCTTCCCCGACCACGGGACCTATAGCGAAGACACCCTGCGGGGCCTGGCCGAACGCGCCCGCGACCTGGGCGCCAGCCTGGTCACGACGGAGAAGGACTGGATCCGCCTGCCGCCCGCCTGGCGCGACCGCGTCGCCGCCTGGCCCGTCCGGGCGCGGTTCGAGGACGAGGAAGCGCTGGCCCGGGTGCTGGCGGGGCTGGCTTAAGGAACCTCCCCCTGTGGGGGAGGCGATCGCGCAGCGATCGGTGGGGGGAGACGCCCAAGATCCTCCCCCTGAAGGGGGAGGTGGCGGCGAAGCCGACGGAGGGGAAGGCATTGCCGACTCCCAATCGCCACGGCAGCTGAGAACGTCCCCCCTCCGGCCCTCCGGGCCACCTCCCCCACAGGGGGAGGATCTCAATTGGCAAACCGCCGCCCCAGCCACCCCAGCATCGCCGCGTTCACCGCCTCCGGCT
>JASGDR010000162.1:0-4915 GCA_047607095.1 Caulobacter sp. | reverse complement strand
TCGCCGCCGCGGCGGGGGCGGCCGGCGCTTCCTCAGGCAGGGCCAGGTCATCGGCGGCGCTGGCGGCCGGGGCCGGCGCGGGGGCCTTGGCCTTGGCCGGGGTGTAGAGGTAGCCGGCGGCGACCACGGCGGCGAAGCCGGCGGCGGCCAGCCACAGGCGCGGCTCCTTCAGGCCCGGCCTGGCGCCGGCGGCCATGTGGCCGAACACCTCGTCACGATCGAGGATCTGGTGCTTGGCCACCGCGCCCAGGTGCAGGGCCAGCAGCAGGTAGGTGAACTTGACCAGCAGGCCGTGACCCAGGTGGCCGATGTTGTTCCAGGCGTCCTTGGCCCCGGCGGCCAGCTCGGGCAGGCCCGGCAGGTGCGGCCAGGGGATGGCGCCGTAGAGGATGGTCGGGATGTTGATGCGGCTGGTGGAGACGATGATCCAGCCGGTCAGCGGCAGGCCGATCATGATCACGTAGAAGCCGACGTGCACGGCGTGGGCGGCGATCTTCTCCCAGGTCGGCTGGCCGGCCGGGGCCGGCGGCGACTTGTGGGTCAGCTTCCAGATCAGGCGCGCGACGCTGAGCACCAGGATGGTGATGCCGATCGACTTGTGCAGCTGGAAGAGGGCGAAGGTCTCCGCGCCCTTGGGGCCGTCGTCGGCCCGCCAGCCCAGGATCACCTGGAAGATCAGAGCGGCGGCGATCAGCCAGTGCAGGATGATCGCCACCGTCGTATAGCGCTTGGGCGTATAGCGGACAGGACCCGCCGCCGAGGCGGGTTTGGAAAGCGTCTCGGCGGTCATTGGGCCGTCCCTAGTCCAGGATCTGGATTATTTCTTCGGGTTGAATTCGGCTTCGATCGCCAGGTCGACGTCATCGGCGACCACCGGCAGGAGGTGGGTGAAGCCGAACTCCGAGCGCTTGATCTTGCCGACGGCCGAGAAGCCCATGACCTGGCTGCCGAACGGCGTCTTGACGAAGCCGTTATAGGTGACGTCGAGGGTCACCGGCTTGGTCACGCCGCGGAAGGTCAGGTCGCCGGTCAGCTTGCCCTTGCCCGGCGAGGTCTGCTCGATCTTGGTCGAGACGAAGGTGATGGTCGGGTACTTGGCCGAGTCGAAGAACTTCGGATCGTCCGAGATTTCCTTGTTGAAGTTGGGCAGGCCGGTGTCGACCGACTTCGGGTCGACGGTGATCGACACCTTGGAGTCGAACGGCTTGGCCGGGTCGTAGGTGTAGGAGCCGTCGAGGCCGGCCAGGCGGAAGGTGTAGTTCGAGGCGCCGAAGTGCTTCACGCGCAGGGTCAGGCTGGCGTGGTGCTTGTCCAGGGCCCAGGTCCCGGCCGGAGCGGCGGCGGGATCCGTCGCCGGTTCCGCCAGGGCGGCGACCGGAGCCGCGAGGGGGGCGGCGAGAAGGGCGCCGGCCAGAATGGCGTAGGCGAAGGGGCGAGCCATGGTCTCAGATCTCCAAACTGTCATCGTGACGGTTGCTGATTTCCCCGACTTAGGAACTTCACCGTCGAGTTGAAGGGCCGTCTTCTCACGAAGCCGTGATCGCCTGGCGGTCCTTGGCGGAGCGAGGCGCGCGATCTAAACAGGGATCACATACCCCAACCCGACGCTTGAACAGATCGGCCCCCGCATGACTTTCCGCGCCCCCGTACGCGATCTCGCCTTCGCCCTGCGCCACGTGGCCGGGTTCGACCAGCTGGCCGACGCCTATCCCGAGGCGGACGCCGACACGGTCGAGGCCGTGCTGGAAGCCGCCGGCGTGTTCGCCGCCGAGGTGCTGGCCCCGATCAACCGCCAGGGCGATCTGGTGGGCGCCAAGCTGGAGAACGGCGTGGTGCGCAGCGCCCCGGGCTTCGCCGACGCCTACAAGGCCTTCGCCGAGGCCGGCTGGACCAGCCTGGCGGCCGCGCCCGAGCACGGCGGCCAGGGCCTGCCGAAAGCGCTGGAAATCGCCACCCTAGAGATGGTGCAGGCCGCCAACATGGCCTTCGGCCTGTGCCCGATGCTGAGCCTGGGCGCGATCGAGGCCCTGGCCCTGCACGGGACGGATCGCCACAAGTCGGTGTTCCTGCCCAAGCTGGTCTCGGGCGAATGGACGGGCACCATGAACCTGACCGAGCCGCAGGCCGGCTCGGACCTGGCGGCCCTGACCACCATGGCCACGCCCGACGGCGAAGGCGGCTGGACGATCAGCGGCCAGAAGATCTTCATCACCTGGGGCGACCACGACGCGTCGGACAACATCGTCCACCTGGTTCTGGCCCGCACCCCCGACGCCCCTCCCGGCGTGAAGGGCGTCTCGCTGTTCCTGGCCTCGAAGGTGCTGGTCGACGAGGACGGCAAGATGGGCGCGCGCAACGACGTCCGCGTCGGCGGCCTCGAACATAAGCTGGGCATTCACGGCTCGCCCACCTGCGTCATGCTGTTCGAAGGCGCCAAGGCCGAGCTGGTCGGCAAGCTGCACCAGGGTGTGGCGCACATGTTCACGATGATGAACGCCGCCCGCCTGCAGGTCGGCGCCCAGGGCGTCGCCATCGCCGAGCGCGCCTATCAGCAGGCCCTGAACTTCAGCCTGGAGCGCGTGCAGGGCCGCTCGGCCTGGACGGGCGCCTATCCCACGCGCCTGTTCGACCATCCGGACGTGCGCCGCACCCTGCTTCTCATGAAGGCCAAGATCGAGGCCGCGCGCGGCATCTGCCTGTCGACCGCCGTCGCCGCCGACCTGGCCCACGCCGCCACCGACGAGGCCGTCCGCGCCTCGGCCAAGCTGCGCGAAGAACTGCTGACCCCCATCGCCAAGGCCTGGTCGACCGACGTCGGCGTCGAGGTCGCCTCGCTGGGCGTGCAGATCCACGGCGGCATGGGCTTCATCGAGGAGACCGGCGCGGCCCAGCACTATCGCGACGCCCGCATCACCCCGATCTACGAAGGCACCAACGGCATCCAGGCCATCGACCTGATCGGCCGCAAGCTGGGCCTCGCCGACGGCCAGGCCATCGCCGACCTGATGGACGACATCCGCGACACCATCGAGGCCCTGAAGGCCGCCGACGCCTCGCTGACGCCGGTCGCCAGCCGCCTGGAGGCCGCGCTCGACGCCGCCGCCTCGGCCACCGCCTGGCTGGTCGAGCGCCGCGCCCGCGCCATGCCCGACGCCCTGTCGGGCGCGACGGCCTATCTGAAGCTGCTGGGCGACACGGTCGGCGGCTGGATGCTGGCCAAGGGCGCCCTGGCCCCGCAAGCCGAGGCCCTGCGCGGCCAGCTGCTGCGGGTCTATGCCGAGAGCATCCTGGCCCAGGTCCCGGGCCAGCTGGCCGCCGTCACGCTCGGCGACGCCGACCTCGTGGCGGTGACGCCGGAGGCACTGGGGGTTCACTGACCCCCTCGGTCGCTTCGCGACAGCTCCCTACACCTCCCTCGCTTTAGCGGGGGAGGTGGCGCGCTGCGGGAGGAACTTCGGACCTAGCGGCCGCCCGCCAGCATCCACACCGCCATCGCCACCATCATCACGTTCTCGGTCAGCGAGATGAAGCCCAGCGGCACGTTGCTGTCGCCGCCGACGCAGGCGCATTTCAGGTCGCGCTTGTCGAGATAGACGGCCTTGAACACCGAGACCGCGCCGATGCCGCCGATCACCAGGGCCAGGGGCGCGGCGAACCAGGTCAGCACGCCGGCCGTCATCAGCACGCCCGCCAGGCCCTCGGCGAACGGATAGACGTAGCCGTAAGGCACCCAGCGCTTGGCCAGAAGGTCGTATCCCAGGAACATCGACGAGAAGCTTTCGACGTCGCGCAGCTTCTGGATCGACAGCACCACCATCGAGAAGCTGATGAACCACTCGGCGGCCCGCATCGAAAACGGCGTCCCGTCGACGACATAGGTCGCCGCCAGGGCCAGCAGGGCGGTCATGGCGAAGAGGGCGATCACCGGCTGGTAGGTCTTGGCCTTGGGATCGCGCGGCTTGCCGCCGAAGAACCGCCGCAGGTCGTCGAAGCCGCCGATCCGCTCGCCGCCGATGAACACCTGCGGCGTGGTCTTGACGCCGTGCAGCGCCTTGAAGGCGTCGGTCTCTTCCCGCGTCTTCAGGTGATGGTCCTCGACCGCATAGCCCCGGGCGCGCAGCAGGTGGCGGGCCTTCAGGCCGTAGGGACAGACGTGCTTGTCCATCACCATGCGGTAGAGGACGGCGGTCTTGGGGCCGGCTTGGGACGCTGAGGCCACGGCGGGATCTCCTTGTACGCGAACGGGACCCGCCTCATATGGGTTCCGTACCATGGTACGGAGTCAAGGGATGGCGACGGATACGATCGCGGGGCTGGCCCGGGCCGGCGGGGTGGGCGTTGAGACGGTGCGCTACTATCAGCGCCGGGGCCTGCTGGAGACGCCCGAACGCGGCTCCGGCTCGTCGGGCGGCGTGCGGCGCTACGGCGACGAGGCCGTGCGGCGGCTGCGGTTCATCCGCTCGGCGCAGTCGGCGGGCTTCACGCTCGAGCAGATCGGCGAATTGCTGGCGCTGGACGCCGGCCAGGACCGCGCCCGGGCGCGGGAACTGGCCCGCGAGCGCATCGCCGACCTCGACGGCAAGATCGCCGAGCTGCAGGCCGCCCGGACCGGCCTGTCGAAGCTGCTGCACACTTGCAGCGCCGACGACGAAGGCCCCTGCCCGATCATCGCGGCGTTCGAGACCTAGGCGCGACGAAACCTCGCCCTTCGACAAGCTCAGGGTGAGGTTTCTAATGATCCGCCGAGCCTGCCTTGGTCCTCATCCTGAGCTTGTCGAAGGACGAGGACCACGCGGGGCGTAAAACCAACCTAGTAAGGCAGTTCCGGCGCGGTCTGCTGCGGGGCCGGCTGGCCGGCCGCCGGGGGCGGGGTCGCGCCGGGCTCGGCCGCGGGGGCCTCGCCGGCGTTCAGAAG
>JASGDR010000161.1:0-5573 GCA_047607095.1 Caulobacter sp. | reverse complement strand
TGGTCGAGATCGCCACCGACAACGTCACCAGCAACGGCGATTCACGCCCGGTGGCCGGCACGAGCTTCACCTTCGACGAGGATGGGATCTTCACCGACGGCGTCATCACCGGCAACACCGGCTGGCGCGCCGACCAGAACGGCTCGGACCCGCGCACGCCGATCTACGGCCTGCAGAGCAACAACATCCGCCGCGACGTCGACCAGACCTATCTGACCTCGGATTACGGCTTCAACTTCCGCTGGACCCCGACTGACCACTGGGGCGTGCAGTTCGACTACCAGCACGTGGATTCCAAGGTCGATGTGCTCGACGTCGGCATCTGGGGCTCGACCTACCAGAACGTCGCCATCAGCCTGCGCGGCGAAGACGCGCCGATCATCAACTTCCTGCCGCCGTCCAACAACGGCACGGTGGCCAACTGCTCGACGGCCAGCGCCGCCTGCCCCAGCTACTACACCGGGACCCACGCCAACTTCCTGGATCCGTACAACAGCTTCTGGCGCTCGGTGATGGACCACATCGAGCAGTCCGAGGGCAAGGAGGACGCCGCCAAGATCGACGTCGAGTACAAGTTCCTCGACAACCCCTGGATCGACTCCGTCAAGGGCGGGGCGCGCTGGGCCCGGCGCGACCAGACCACCCGGTTCAGCGCCTATAACTGGGGCGTCATCAGCGAGGTGTGGGGCAGCGGCGGCCCGGTGTGGTTCACCGACGCCATCAACGGCTCGCCGACCACCAGCGGCGGTTCCGACAGCTCCGGCGTCACCGAGGCCTGGGCGTTCAAGAACTTCTTTCGCGGCGAGGTGCCGGTGCCGACCGGCGACCAGTCGCGCCTGTTCTACGCCTACAACATCGCCCAGAACTACGACGCCTTCTCGCAGTTCGCTTTGTCCGTGGGCGACGAATGGCGCGCCCGGCTCAACTCGGCGACGGGCTGCCCGCAGAACTGGGTGCCGCTGGCCCAGCGCTGCGACACAGTGGACGGCACGCCGTTCCGCGCCGGCGAGATCAACCCGGTGCTCGAGGACACGCGCTCGGCCTACGGCATGGTGCGTTTCAAGCACGACTTCGGCGACGACGTGCGCCTGACCGGCAATCTCGGCCTGCGCTACACCAACACCAAGCGCGAGTCCGAGGGGGTGCTGGTGTTCCAGCGCACCTCGCTGACCACGCCGGACCAGTGCGACGACGCGGTCGACAGCGGCCAGACGGTCAGCGAATTCTGCCAGCTGCCGGAAGCCGCCCGGATCGCCGCCCAGGCCTTCCTCAACGGCGAGACCTTGCCCAACACGGCCAAGGACAAATACGACTACTGGCTGCCCAGCCTGAACATGAAGCTGCAGCTGCCCAACAAGGTGCAACTGCGGTTCGGGGCGTCCAAGACGATCACGCCGCCGGATCTCGGCTATGTGCGCAACTACTACGCCATCACGCTGGATACGACCGACGCCACGCTGAACGCTGACCCGACGCTGCGCGGCATCATCACGGTGGGCAACCCGTACCTGCGGCCCACCGAATCCTTCAACCTCGACTTCTCGGCCGAATGGTACTTCGCGCCGGTCGGCTCGCTGACCTTCGCGGTGTTCAACAAGGAGCTGACCAACGTCCTGACCAACGCCACGCTGGTGGTGCCCTACACCAACAACGGCGCCACCTTCGACGTGAAGGTCACGACCCCGATCAATTCGGACAAGACCGCCACGGTGAAGGGCTTCGAGATCGGCTACCAGCAGTTCTACGACTTCCTGCCCGGTCCGCTGAAGGGCTTCGGCATCAACGCCAACTACAGCTACATCGACAGCAAGGGCGTGCCGCAAAGCACCCTGTCCAACACCGACCCCGACGTCGGCGCGGGCCGGATCGCCAATGTCGACACCAGCAAGCTGCCGCTGCAGGGGCTGTCGAAGCACAACGTCAACTTCGCGGCGATCTACGAGAAGGGGCCGATCTCGGCGCGCCTGGCCTACAACTGGCGCTCGGACTTCCTGCTCACCGTCCGCGACGTGATCGTGCCCTATGCGCCGATCATGAACGAGGCCACCGGCCAGCTGGACGGCTCGCTGTTCTTCACCCTCAGTCCGAAGGTGAAGGTCGGGGTGCAGGGGGTGAACCTGCTCAACGAGGTCACCCGCACGACCCAGGTGCTGAACGACGACCTGCTGAAGACCGGGCGGTCGTGGTTCATGAACGACCGGCGCTACACCTTCGTGGTGCGCGCCAGCTTCTAGTGCGCGTGACGTCCAGGATGCGCGGCTCGCCGCGCATCCGCTCTCCTGCCGACTTCCCCCGCGCATCGTTCCCGGCGGTGCGCGGTTTCTTTGAGTGAGCGCTTCCATGATCGATCGCCGACAGCTGCTCCTGGGCGCGGGCGCCGCCGCCTTGGCTTCGCCGGCCCTGGCCGAGGGGACCGCCGCGTCCCTGAAGGACCTCGCCGCCGCCAAGGGGCTCGTCTTCGGCGGCGCGGTCGGGGCGGGGCCGCCGGGATCGCTGACCGGCTCGTTCGAGGACGTCCGCTATCGCGACCTGCTGGCGGCCGAGTGCGGAGCGCTGGTCCCCGAGAACGAGTTGAAGTGGTACGTGCTGCGCTCGGCCGAGCAGGCCTTCGCGTTCGAGCGGGCCGACCGCGTCGCCGCCTTCGCGGCCGAGCACGGCATGGCCCTGCGCGGCCACACCCTGCTGTGGCATCATCCCCAGTGGTTTCCAGGCTGGCTGAAGGGCTACGACTTCGGCCCGCGCCCGGCCGCCAAGGCCGAGGCGCTGATCGCCGAGCACATCGACCGGGTCTGCGCCCGCTATCGCCAAGTCTATTCCTGGGACGTGGTCAACGAGACGGTGGATCCGGCCGACGGCGCCCTGCGCCGCACGGTCTTTTCCGACGCCATGGGCGGGGTCGAGCCGGTGCTGGACCTGAGCTTCCGCCTGGCCCGCGAGGCCGCGCCCGAGGCGAGGCTCGTCTACAACGACTACATGAGCTGGGAGGCCGGCAACGAGAAGCACCGCTACGGCGTGCTGAAGCTGCTGGAGGGGTTCCGCAAGCGCGGCGTGCCCGTCGACGCCCTGGGGATCCAGAGCCACATCGGGGCCGAGAACGCCGACACCTTCACCGGTTTCGGCCGGCCGCAGGAGAAGGCGTGGCGGGCCTTCGTCGATGCGGCGACCGGCCTGGGCTACGACCTGGCGCTGACCGAGTTCGACGTGCACGACAAGGGCCTGCCGGCCGACTTCGCCGCCCGCGACGCGGCCGTGGCGGCCTACGGCAAGGCGTATCTCGACCTGATGCTGGACTACCGCCAGACCCGGGAGCTGCTGGCCTGGGGCCTGGTCGACAAATACTCCTGGCTGCAGAACCAGTGGCCGCGCCAGGACAAGGCTCGCAAGCGGCCGACCCTCTATGACGACGACTATCGGCCCAAGGCGTTGCGCGAGGCGGTGGCCGCGGCCTTGCGCGCCGCGCCGGCGCGCGAGCGGTGACGGCAGGCGCGAGCGCCGTTCTCAGACGGGCGGGCTAAGGCGCGGGCCCCATTGCAGGAAGGCGGCGAGGGCCAGCGAGCCGATCACCACCCAGCCGATAAAGAGCGCGAACATCGGATGGCGCTGCCACCAATGGGCTCCGTTCAGCGCACCGCCAGAAGACCTGGCCATGACGTTTCCTTCCCGACGAGCGAAGAACGATCCAAGTAGAAAACGGTCGTTCTTCTTCTCAGACCAACGTGAGCCCTCGGTTTTTAGTGTGCTCTCGTTCAGCCGAATGTCTATTCTGACAATTCGTCGCACAAATAACACGAGTCGCCGAATATGCGCACCGCTCTCATCGCCCTGGGGTTGTTTCTCGCCGCCGGACCCGCCCTGGCCCAGACGCCGACGCCCGCGCCGGACGTGACGACCAACGTCGCCGGCGACAATCTGGCCAAGTCCACGGCCTGGCTGGCGGCCAACGCCAAGCAGCCGGGCGTGGTCACCCTGCCGTCGGGCCTGCAGTACAAGGTGACGACCTCGGGGGCCAAGACCGCGCCCTCGCCGAAGGAAGGCGACATCATCAAGGTGCACTACGAGGGCAAGCTGCTGGACGGCACGGTGTTCGACAGCTCGTTCGAGCGCGGCCGGCCGATGATCGCGCCGCTGGCCGGTCTGGTGCCGGCCTGGCAGGAGGCCCTGCCGAAGATGAAGGTCGGTGACGAATGGACGCTGTTCGTGCCGCCGGCGCTGGGCTACGGCGACCGCGAAGCCGGCCCGATCCCGGCCAACAGCGTGATGATCTTCCGCGTGAAGCTCATCGACATGATGACGGCCGACTAAAAGGAAACCTCCCCCTGTGGGGGAGGAGATCGCGAAGCGATCGGTGGGGGGCGGGGCCGCCGCCCCGGCAAACGCCCGGGATGCTGAAAACGGCCCCCCACCGGCCTTCGGCCGCCTCCCCCAGAGGGGGAGGTTCCTTACTTCCTCGACTTCATCAGCGGCTGAATCTTCGTGCCGAAGTCGTCCATGCCCTGGATGAAGTCGTCGAAGGTCAGCAGCACGCCGCCGGTGCCGGGCACTTCGGCGATCTCGTCGAGCATGCGGGCGATGCTCTCATAGCTGCCCACCAGCGTGCCCATGTTGAGGTTCACCGCCGATTCCGGCGCGGCCAGCTGGGCGGTGTTGGTGGTGGCGCCGGCGGCGGCGTTGGGGGCCGCCTGGTTGGTCAGCCAGGCCAGGGCCTCCTGGTCGGCGCCGTCGCGGTACTTCTGCCACTTGGCCAGGGCCTTTTCGTCGGTCTCGTCGGCGATCACCATGAACAGGATGAACGAGGCGACGTCGCGGCCGGTCTTGGCGGCGGCGGCTTCCAGCCGCTTGTTGACCGAGGCGAAGGCGGTGGGGGTGTTGGTCCCCTTGCCCAGGGCGAAGCTGTAGTCGGCGTACTGGGCGGTGAAGGCCAGGCCCTCGTCCGACGAGCCGGCGCAGATCAGCTTGGTGTCCTGCGGGTGCGGGCTGACCCGGCAGTCGTCCATGGTGAAGTACTTGCCCTTGAAGTCGGACACGCCGGTGTCCAGCAGGTCCTTCAGCACGGTCGCGTATTCGGCCAGGTAGTTGTAGCGGTCGGTGTAATGGCCCTCGCCGGGCCACAGGCCCATCTGGCTGTACTCGGCCTTCTGCCAGCCGGTGACCAGGTTGATGCCGAATCGGCCCGGGGCGATGGAGTCGATGGTCGAGGCCATGCGGGCGACGATCGCCGGCGGGATGGTCAGGGTGGCGACGGTGGCGAAGATCTTGATCTTCTGCGTCACGGCCGCCAGGCCGGCCATCAGGGTGAAGCTCTCGAGATTGTGCTCCCAGAACTGCGTCTTGCCGCCGAAGCCGCGCAGCTTGATCATCGAGAGCGCGAAGTCGAGCCCGTATTCCTCGGCCTTCTGGACGATGGTCTTGTTGAGCTCGAACGACGGCATGTACTGCGGCGAGGTCTCGGAGATGAGCCAGCCGTTGTTGCCGATGGGGATGAAGACGCCGACCTGCATGGTGTTAGTGCCCCCTTATGAGCGTGGCGTTTGATGCGATGGAAAAGGTGCTCCCCCTCTGGGGGAGCTGTCGGC
>JASGDR010000160.1:0-2625 GCA_047607095.1 Caulobacter sp. | reverse complement strand
GCACTGGGGGGGGCCTTGCGAACGGCCCCGCGGCAGGAATCTTCCCGCCCGCTGGTGGCGGCGCTGAAGACCTGGTTGGAACGGGAGCTGGCCCGCGTGCCGCCACGAAGCGCCCTGGCCGACGCCATCCGCTATGCGCTCGGCCGCTGGGAAGGCCTCTGCCTGTTCCTCGCCGACGGGCGCGTTGATCTCGACAACAACCCCGTCGAGCGCTCGATCCGGCCCGTCGCGCTGGGCCGCAAGAACCATCTCTTCGCCGGGAGCGACGGCGGCGGCGCCCGCTGGGCCGTGGTCGCCTCGCTGATCGAGACCGCCAAGATGAACGGCGTCGAACCCTTCGCCTACCTGCGCGATGTGCTGGAGCGGATGGTCGAAGGCCATCCCGTCAACCGCCTCGACGAGCTGCTGCCCTGGGCCTGGACGCCCGGAAATCACGTCAACACCTGACGGATGTGCAGCGGCCGGACGCTTACTCCATCCCGCTCGCCTCACGCCCCCTCGTCCTTCAACTCCGACCGAGGCGCAAACAGCCCGGCGGGCGGCGGGGCTGAAGGCCCCTGCCCGTCCAGCCGGAAGAAGAGCCGCGTTCCCGACAGCACGGCCGGCGGCATAGCCGCCTGGCCGGGGCTGGCGGCGAGCGTGGCGATATAGGCGCGGGTCTCGGCCGGGAGCGGTGCGCCGGTGTCCAGATGGGCCTGATATCGCGCGGGTCCGGCGTTGTAGGCGGCGAAGAGGCCCGGATAGCCGAAGCGGTCGCGCATCTGGGCGAGATAGGCCGTTCCCGCCAGGATATTGTCGCGGGGATCAAAGGGATCAGCGCCCAACCCATGCATTCGAGCCATCTCCTGATAGGTCGCGGGCATCAACTGCATCAGCCCCATCGCCCCCGCCCGCGAGGTGATCTGACGCCCGTTGAGGTGGGTCCGGCCCCTGCTTTCGGCCTGCATCACCGCCACGATCCAGGCCGCTGGAACGCCAAACCGCTGCGCCGCCTGGTCGATGTAAGACAGCCAGGGCGCGATCGCGGCGGGCATGTCCGCAGCGATCACGGGGGCCTGAACACTCGCCGCCGGAGGGCTCACCGCCGCCATAGCAGCCTCGCCCGGCCGATGATCGCGGCCCCTCCTACCGGCCCGAAATAGCGCCCGTCGAACGAGTCCGGCGCGGGATTGATCAGCAGGACGGCCCCTTCCGGCAGCCGTTCGCAGCCGCTCCACCAGGGCAGCGGACGGCCCTTCCGATCGGCGAGGCGCCGCACGGCGACGAGGCGATCGTTGACGCTGACCCGGTCGCCGATCGCGCAAACCACATCGCCCGAAACCGCCGCTGCCCGCTTGAGCATCGGCACATTGGACGGCAGGTAGCGACGCTCGGCGGCGAGTTTGCGAGCAGCCGGCGGCGGCTCGACGAGCACCGTGTCACCGACCAGAACCCGCCGCGTCGGATCGATCCGCCAGAGCCCCACCGGCGCGCTGGCGCTGGCGTTCCACACCAGGCGGGGCGCCGGGCCGACGACGGCAGGACCCAAGACGGCGAGGATCGCGGCGGCGGACAGAGCGGCGAGCGCCCAGCCGCGCGAGGTCAGGAGGCGCTCAGCCATCGCGCCCGTCCCGCCGCGAGCCGTGGTCGTGGGACCAGGCGTCGAGGTCGTCTATGTGGTAACGGATGAAGCGTCCGTGGCGACGGAAGGCCGGGCCTTCGCCCCGCCCGCGCATGGTTTCCAGGGTGCGGGCGGCCAGGCTCACATAGTAGGCGGCCTGGGCGGTGTTGAGGAACGGACTGCCCTTCTTGGCGCGGGCGGCCCTGATGATCGCATCGTCTTCGGCAGACATCGCCTTGCTCTCCCTGGGCGCGGCGGGGTGGAGTGAATGGCTCGCCGCGTAGGGCGAGCACACCGCTCGGAGGGGTCTGGCGGGACGTACGCAAACGGCCCCTGGCGGAATCGTTCCCCCTCCCTATTCCTGCGGGCGGCGAGGTCCCCGCGCCGGGCGGCGCGGGGACTGGGCCTTTCAGCCCTCGTTCCAGATCATCGCGAAGACGCTGTCGTCGTCCTGGTCCGGGGCGCGGCCGAGATTGACCTTGAAGGCCCGGGGGCCAAGCTCGGGATGGGCGATATTGAAGCTGACATAGGGCTTGCCCCCTTGGTTGGTGTTGATCCATCCGGCCCCGACCTCGACGCCACGATGGGTCAGTCGGTAGTCCGGATGGGCCGGGCTGGGCTTGGGGCCGACCGGGGTGGCGGCGATGGCGCGGGGGCCGTCGAAGGTCAGAAGCTCGCCCGAGAAGCTGCCGTTTTCGTGCTTGGTGACGTATCCGAGGGTGGCGGTCATGGCTGGGTTCCTATTGCTCGTCACCGGGGCCGATCCCCGGCGACAGGCGCCCCGTCTGGCCGGCCTGGACCGCCTTGACCCGCAGGGCCGAAGCGCAGCGGAGGACCCGAGCGGCGAGCTTTTTTTCAGCGAAGCGGCGCGAGGAGCCGCCCCCCGCCAGGGGGATGCGGCGGGGAAAAAAGCGCGTCGCGACGGTTCGAGGCGGGCCGGGGCGGCCATAGGGTTCAAGCCATCGTCGTGGGTTCGAGCATCGGTGATGGGCGACAGGAACCCCGGCCATGGCCGTCGCCCTCGG
>JASGDR010000159.1:0-7839 GCA_047607095.1 Caulobacter sp. | reverse complement strand
GTCGATGACCTGCTGGGCCAGGGCGGCCGGATCGTCGGCCGTGGCGATGGCGCGGGCGTGGCCGGCGGTCAGGGCGCCGGTCACAAGGTGCTGCTGCACGGCTTCCGGCAGGGCCAGCAGGCGCAGCGTGTTGGCCACGTGGCTGCGGCTCTTGCCGATGGTCTGGGCGATGGCGTCCTGGGTGCGGCCGAACTTGTCCATCAGCACGCGGTAGCTCAGCGCCTCTTCGAGGATGTTGAGGTCCGAGCGCTGGACGTTCTCGATGATGCCGATCTCGAGCACGGCCAGGTCGTCGAGCTCGCGCACGATGATCGGCACGGTCTTGAGGCCCGCGCGCTGGGCGGCGCGCCAGCGACGCTCGCCGGCGACGATCTGGTACTCGCCCGGAGCCCCCGGCGCCGGGCGCACGAGGATCGGCTGCAGGATGCCCTTCTCGGCGATCGAGTTGGAAAGTTCTACCAGGTCTTCCTCGCGGAAGGTCCGACGGGGCTGATCGGGATTACGCTTCAGAAGCTCGATCGGCGCCTCGCGTGAGCCGCCGGTATTGTCGCCCGGCGCCTGGGCCGGAGCGGCTTCGACCTCGCCCAGCAGCGCCGACAGGCCGCGACCCAGGCCCCGACGGCCTTCCGACATCCCCGCTTCACCGACCACAACAGTCTCCTCGAAACTTCAGATTCAATAACGACTTCGACCCGTATCCTCAGGTCACGTGAAGGCTCGCGCCCGACGACGATCAGGCCGCCTGGGCCTGGCGGTCCTTCTCGCGGCTGATGACCTCGCGGGCCAGGCGCAGATAGGCCTGCGAGCCGGCGCACTTGAGGTCATACAGCAGGACGGGCTTGCCGAACGACGGCGCCTCCGACACCCGCACGTTGCGCGGTATGACCGCGTCATAGACCTTGTCGCCGAAATGCTCGCGCACGTCCTTGGCCACCTGCTCGGAGAGGCTGTTGCGGCGATCGTACATGGTCAGCACCACGCCCTGGATCTCCAGGCGCGGATTGAGGCTGCCGCGCACCCGCTCGATCGTGCGGATCAGCTGGGTCAGGCCCTCCAGGGCGAAGAACTCGCACTGCAACGGCACGAACACCGCGTCGGCGGCGGTCATGGCGTTGACCGTCAGCACGTTCAGCGACGGCGGGCAGTCGATCAGCACATAGGTATAGGGTCCGTTGGCGCGCAGCGGCTCCAGGGCGTCGCGCAGGCGGTACGAGCGGCGCGCCACCTGGCCCAGCTCCAGCTCCACGCCGGAGAGATCGGCGTCGGCCGGGATCACGTCCAGGCCCGGCAGCGAGGTCTGGACCGCGGCCTCGATCACCGGGGCCTCGCCCATCAGCACGTCGTACAGCGTCTTCTTGCGCTGCAGGCGGCCGATGCCCAGGCCCGTCGAGCAGTTGCCCTGCGGGTCGGCGTCGATCAGCAGAACCCGCTCGCCGCAGGCGGCCAGGGCGGTGCCCAGGTTGATGGCCGTGGTGGTCTTGCCCACCCCGCCCTTCTGGTTGGCGACCGCGAGAACTCTCAGCTCAGACTTTGCGGACACGGCTCAGCCCCTTGATTTGCACGACATGGCCGCGCGGATCGCTCTTGGAGCTCCGCACGTCCGACTCGAACTTCCAGGTCTTCTCGGCTTCGGCGATTTCGGCGGCGACCTCCTGGCCCTTCAGGAACCAGGCGACCGCGCCGCGCTTGAAGTAGGGTTGCGAATAGTCCAGCAGGCGCGGCATCGGCGCGCAGGCCCGGGCCGTGACCACCTGGACCTTCAGATCCAGGCTCTCGGCGCGGGCGTTGTGGATCTCGACCGGCAGGTCGAGTTCGCGGGAAACGGCGTCGAGGAAGCGGCAGCGCTTGGCCATGCTCTCGACGAGGTGGACCTTGGCCCCGGGAACGCCCTTCAGCAGGATGGCCAGCACCACGCCGGGCAGGCCCGCGCCGGCCCCGAGATCGGCCCAGACCTTGGCCTGCGGCGCGAAGGTCAGCAGCTGGGCGCTGTCCCAGGCGTGGCGGTTCCAGTAGGCGGCCATCGAGGCCGGGCCCACCAGGTTCATCACCTCGTTCCATTCGGCCAACAGCTCGCGGTAACGCGTCAGGTCGGCCAGCTGGACGTCGGTCGCATCCGTCAGCCTCTGGAAGGCCGCGGCGTCGACCGGGTCGAGCGTCTCGATGACGAGTTCGGACAAGGCTTGAGCCATCAGGCGGCGCGACCCCGGCGAACGTGAGCCAGCAGGGCCGTCAGGGCGCCGGGGGTCACCCCCTCGATGCGGGCGGCCTGGCCCAGGGTCAGGGGCTTCACCCGGATCAGCTTCTCGCGCACCTCGTTGGAGAGGCTGCCGATATCGCGGTAGTCGAGGTCGGCCGGCAGGCGCAGGTCCTCGTCCTTGCGCAGGGATTCCGCGTCGGCGCGCTGGCGGTCGAGATAGCCGGCATAGGCCGCCTCGATCTCGATCTGCTCGCGGGCCATCGGGCTCCAGTCGGCGATCTCCGGCCAGACAGGGACCAGGTCGTCGAGGCCCACGTCCGGATAGGCCAGCATGGCCAGGACGTCGCGGCGCTGGCCGTCGGCGTTGACCTTGAAGCCGGCCTTCACGGCCTCGGCGGGGGTCATGTTGAGGGCGCGGGCGCGGGCGCGAACGGCGTCCAGCTCGACCTTCTTGGCGGCCCAGGCGGCGGCGCGCACCTCGCCCACCACGCCCAGCGCGACGCCCCGCTCGGTGAGGCGCTGGTCGGCGTTGTCGGCCCGCAGCGTCAGGCGGAACTCGGCCCGGCTGGTGAACATGCGGTAGGGCTCGGTCACACCACGTGTGACGAGGTCGTCGATCATCACGCCGATATAGGCCTCGTCGCGCGCGAAGACGGCCGGCTCGCGGCCCAGCGCCGACAGCGCGGCGTTCATGCCGGCGACCAGACCCTGAGCGCCAGCCTCTTCATAGCCCGTGGTGCCGTTGATCTGGCCGGCCAGATAGAGGCCCGGCAGGCGCTTGGTCTCCAGCGTGGCGTAGAGCTCGCGCGGATCGACATAGTCGTATTCGATCGCATAGCCGTAGCGGATCACCTCCACGGCCTCGAGGCCGGGAATGGTGCGCAGGAACAGCAGCTGGGTTTCGGCCGAGACCGAGGTCGAGACGCCGTTGGGATAGACGGTGTCGTCGTCCAGGCCTTCCGGCTCCAGGAACACCTGGTGGCTAGTCTTGTCGGCGAAGCGGACGACCTTGTCCTCGATCGACGGGCAATAGCGCGGGCCGATCCCCGTGGCGCGGCCGCCATAGACGGCGGACTCGCCCAGGCGCTCGGCGATGATCCGGTGGGTCTCTTCGGTGGTGAAGGTGATGCCGCAGCGGATCTGCGGCACGTCGATCTTGTCGTTGAGGAACGAGAACGGCACGGGCTCTTCGTCGGCCGCCTGCATTTCCAGGCGATCCCAGGCGATGGTCTTGCCGTCGAGGCGGGCGGGCGTGCCGGTCTTCAGGCGGCCCATGTCGAAGCCCAGGCCGTAGAGGCGATCCGACAGGCCGATCGACGGCTGGTCGCCGACGCGGCCGGCCGGGATGCGCGTCTCGCCCTGGTGGATGACGCCCTTCAGGAAGGTGCCGGTAGTCAGCACCACCTTCGGGGCGCGGTAGACCGTCCCCTCCCCGTCCACGGCGCCGGCCACGCAGCCGTCCTCGACGATCAGGTCTTCGGCGGCGGCGGCGATCACGTCGAGGTTCGGATAGGCGAACAGCTCGGCCTGCATAGCCTCGCGATAGAGCTTGCGGTCGATCTGCGAGCGCGGGCCGCGCACGGCCGGGCCCTTGGAGCGGTTCAGCATCCGATACTGGATGCCGGCCTTGTCGGCCATGCGGCCCATCAGGCCGTCCAGGGCGTCGATCTCGCGCACCAGGTGGCCCTTGCCCAGGCCGCCGATCGCGGGATTGCACGACATCTCGCCCACGGTTTCACGTTTGTGGGTCAGCAGCAGGGTGCGCGCGCCGGTGCGCGCCGCGGCGGCCGCGGCTTCACAGCCGGCATGACCGCCGCCGATGACGATGACGTCCCAGGCTTGGAGGCCAGTGGGGGGCGAGATGGTGGACAAGGGAGAAGCGCCTCAATGCGGAACGCCCCCGGCGCGGCGGGGGCGTTTTTCGACTTATAGCCTCAAGCCAGCCTGTGGGCGAGTCGAGACCGGCGCGTTTCACGTGAAACGGCGTGTGCGTATCTGTGGTCAGGCTGTGGACGGTTCAAGCCGGTGTTCCACGTGAAACATTCATTTCCCGATGCAGAAGCTTGAAAACACACGATCAAGCACGTCTTCCGGATCAATCCGGCCGGTGATCCGGGAAAGCGCCCGCGCGGCGAGGCGAACATCCTCCGCGGCCAGCTCCACGTCGTCTTTTTCGGCCAGAGCCCGCCCCAGATAGGCCCTCGCCTCGCCCAGACGTTCGGCGTGGCGGATGCGGGTGGCGGCCGGAAACTCGGCGCCGGACAGGGCCTCGACCACGTGATCGGTCAGAACGGCGCGGATCGGATCGGCCCCCTCCTCCCGCGCCGACAGCGCCGCCACGTGCAATCCCAGCCCCTCGGCCTCGGCGCGTATGGCCGCCACGACCGTCGGCGCTACCAGATCGGTCTTGTTGACCACCATCCAGTCGCCATTACGGATGATTGCGTGGTGTTCGGAATGTTTCACGTGAAACTCCGAAGCGTCGACGACCCAGAGACGCAGGTCGGCATCCTCGGCCCAGGCCCGCGCGCGACGCACGCCCTCGGCCTCGATGTCGTCGGCCGTCTCGCGGATTCCTGCCGTGTCGGCCAGCAGGGCCTTGTAGCCGCCCAGCACCAGAGGAACCTCGATCACGTCACGCGTGGTGCCCGGAGTGGCCGTGACGATCGCGGCGTCGCGCTCGGCCAGGGCGTTCAGCAGCGTGCTCTTGCCGGCGTTGGGCGCGCCGACCAGGGCGATGCGGAAGCCGTCGCGCACCCGCCTGCCACGTGCGACATCGGCCAGGGCCGCGTCGATCTCGGCGGCCAGAGTCTGGAGCCCCGGGCGAGCCCGGGCGGCCACGTCCTCGGGCAGCTCCTCGTCGGGAAAGTCGACGGCGGCCTCCAGCATGGCCAGGGCCTGGACCAGCAGGTCGCGCCAGGCGTCGTAGCGGCGACCGAGCGCCCCGCCCAGCTGCCCGAGCGCCTGCTTGCGCTGACCCTCGGTCTCGGCGTCGATCAGGTCGCCGACGGCCTCGGCCTGGGCCAGGTCCAGCTTGCCGTGCTGGAAAGCCCGGCGGGTGAATTCGCCGGGTTCGGCCAGGCGCAGGCCCAGGGCCGACAGCGCCGACAGAAGCGCCTCGACGACCGCCCTGCCCCCATGCACGTGAAACTCGGCGGCGTCTTCACCGGTGTAGCTGGCGGGCCCCTGGAACCACAGCACCAGGGCGTCGTCGAGCGCGACGCCGTCGTGACGGAGGGTGCGCAGCACGGCCTGGCGGGGCTTGGGCAGGTTTCCCGTGAGCGCCCGCACGGCCTCACCGCTGGCCGGACCCGAGACGCGGATCACCGCCACGGCGGCGCGGCCGGCCGCCGTCGCCGGCGCGTAGATCGTATCGACCATCAGATCAGTCGCGCTTGCCGACCGCCGCTCCGGCCGCGGCCGTCATCAGCTTGCGGAAGCTGTCCTGGGCCCCGGCCCCGAACGCCATCCAGTTCTTCAGCAGCTCTTCGGGCGCCAGCATCGCCATGTTGGCGTCCATCCGCGCCTGCATCTCCTTGACGAGGTGGTCGTTCAGGCCGCTCACATCCGGCAGGCCCAGAAAGGCGCGGGCCTCGACCGGGGTGCAGTCGATCTCGATCGTCATCTTCATCGAAAAGGTTCCCTGGCGGCAGACCACGAGATTGTGACGCCGCACCCTGCTCGCCGCAGGTTAGAGCGCTTCGGTCGAAAGTCCCAAATCGGCGGTCGCGCCCGATCCGGCGCGGACCCTATGGCTTTGAGTACGGAGAGAGCCCCATGAGCGAGACCCTCACGATCAACACCCCCGACGGCGACTTTTCGGCCTATGTGGCGCGCCCGGCCACGGGCGGCAATCCGCCGGCCATCGTCGTCATCCAGGAGATCTTCGGCGTCAACCAGGTGATGCGCGACATCTGCGACAAGCTGGCCGGCGAAGGCTTCCTGGCCGTGTGCCCCGACCTGTTCTGGCGGATCGAGCCCGGCATCGACATCACCGACAAGTCCGAGGCCGAATGGAAGAAGGCCTTCGAACTGTTCAACGCGTTCGACGTGGACGCCGGCGTGGCCGACATCAACGCCACGATCGACGCCGTTCGTCCGCAGTCGTCCGGCAAGGTCGGCGCGGTGGGCTACTGCCTGGGCGGCCTGCTGGCCTTCCTGACCGCGACCCGGACGGACGCCGACGCCTCGGTCTCCTATTACGGCGTCGGCCTGGAGAAGCATGTCGGCGAGGCCGAGAAGCTGGAAAAGCCCCTGCTGCTGCACGTGGCCGAGGAAGACAAGTTCGTGCCCAAGGAGGCCCAGCAGGTGATCTTCGCGGCGCTGAAGGACCACCCTCAGATCACGCTTCATACCTATGCCGGCCGCGACCACGCTTTCGCGCGTGAAGGCGGCGAGCACTACGACGCCGCCGACGCCGCCACGGCCAACGGCCGCAGCCTGGCCTTCTTCAAGAAGACCCTGGCCTGATGCTGGCGGTCGAAGCCAGGGCCGCCGGCGGCCCCGAGGTTCTGCAGGTCGTCGAGCGCGACCTCCCCTCGCCCGGCCCCGGCCAGATCCTCGTCCGCCACGCGGCCGTCGGTCTGAACTTCATCGACACCTATCACCGCTCGGGCCTCTATCCGGTGAAGTATCCGCAGGTGCTGGGCCTGGAGGCCGCGGGCCACGTGGAGGCCGTCGGCGAGGGCGTGACGCGTTTCTCGATCGGCGATCGTGTCGCCTACAACGGCACGATGGGCGCCTATGCCCAGGCCTCGGTGGTTCCCGCCGACCGGGCCGTGAAGGTTCCGGACGGCGTCGACCTGGAAATCGCCGCCGCCGTGCTGCTGAAGGGCATGACGGCCGAGTTTCTCATCCGACGCTGCTTCACCGTGACGGCCGGCCAGACCGTACTGGTCCACGCCGCCGCCGGCGGGGTCGGCCAGATCCTGGTGCAGTGGGCCAAGGCCCTGGGCGCCGAGGTGATCGCCACGGTCGGCTCGGAGGCCAAGGCCCAGATCGTTCGCGACCTCGGCGCCGACCACGTGATCCTCTACGACCACGAGGACGTCGCCGCGCGCGTCGCCGAGATCACCGGCGGAGCCGGCGTGCCGGTCGTCTATGACGGCGTCGGCGCGGCGACCTTCCAGGGCAGCCTGAAGAGCCTGGGCCGCCGCGGCGTGCTGGTGACCTACGGCAACGCCTCGGGGCCCGTGCCGCCGTTCGCCCCGCTCGAGCTCGGCGCCAAGTCGGCCTTCATCACCCGCCCTCGCCTGTTCGACTACATCGTCACCACCCAGGAGCTCGACGAGAGCGCCGCGGCCCTGTTCGAGGTCCTGGCCTCGGGCGCGGTGAAGATCGACATCGGTCAGCGGTTCCCGCTGGCGGAAGCCCGGACGGCGCACGAGGCGCTGGAGGGGCGCAAGACGACCGGCGCGACGGTGCTCGTGCCTTAAGGCCGTGGAGCGAAAGCCTCGTCCTTCGACAAGCTCAGGATGAGGCTTTCGACTGCGATGGAGACGCCAGGATCATAACGCCGGCCTTGGTCCTCATCCTGAGCCTGTCGAAGGACGAGGGCCACTCATAGTCAGTGGAAGTCCCCCTCCGGCCCTCCGGGCCACCTCCCCCAGAGGGGGAGGATCTAGAAGCGCCGCGCCAAGAAG
>JASGDR010000158.1:0-12080 GCA_047607095.1 Caulobacter sp. | reverse complement strand
GGGCCTCGGCGGTGCTGGTCTTCGCCGTGCCCGCCAGCCCGCTGGCCCAGCCGCGCGGAGTGATCGGCGGCAACCTGCTGTCGGCCCTGATCGGCATTACCGTCGCCCTGCTGGTTCCCCAGCCGCTGGTGGCCGCGCCCCTGGCCGTGGGCCTGGCCATCGCGGCGATGATCCTGCTGGGCTGCCTGCACCCGCCTGGCGGCGCGGTCGCCCTGATCACCGTCATCGGCGGACCGGCGGTGACCGACGCCGGCTATCTCTTCGCCCTCGCCCCGGTGGCCGTGGACTCGCTGCTGCTGGTCCTGGCCGGCATGGCCTGGAACCGCCTGGTCGGCCGCTCCTATCCGCACAAGGCGCCGACCCCGCCGCCCAGTCCGCACGGCACGGCCGATCCGCCCCCCGCCTCGCGGATCGGCTACTCCACCGGCGACCTCGACAAGGCCCTGGCCCGCTACGGCGAACTACTCGACGTCAGCCGCGAGGACCTCGACGCGCTGTTCCGCGAGGTCGAGGTCCAGGCCCATCAGCGCCTGCATTCGCAGATCCGCTGCGGCGACGTGATGTCCCGCGACGTCATTCGGCTGGATCGCGCCCAGTCGGCCGAAAGCGCCCTCGCCTTCCTGCAGAGCCACGACCTGCGCGTCGCCCCGGTGGTCGACGATCAGGGCCGCGTCATCGGCATGGCCCGTCGCGCCGAACTTCAGGCCAACCGCCGCCGCGCGGTCGAGGCCGCCCTCGACCCGTTCGTCCACCGCGTGCGCGAAGGCACGCCGATCGCCGCCCTGCTGCCGATCCTCTCCACCGGCCAGACCCACGAGGCGATGGTGGTGGACGGCGACCGCAGGCTGGTGGGGGTGATCACCCAGACCGACCTGATCGCGGTGCTCTATCGGGCGCACATCGTGGAAAGCGTGATCTAGACGCCCCTACCGTCGCCGAGAGCGGTCGTGCTTCTTGGGATAGATGGTCAGGGAAGGAACGGCCTTGAGCCGGGAGACGACGCAGTCCCGCGCAGCATCGTCGACCGACGCCTCGAACCGGAAGCCGAGGTAGCTGAACTGCGGAGGACGCGGCAAATGGTGGAAGACGAAGACGTTCAGGGGCGCGTTGCAGGCCTCTGAAGCCGCCCTGATCCCGCCCTCCTCGGCCTTGGGAGCCCAGTAGGCGCCGGTTTCCGGCAGGTCCCAGTTCACCGTGTAGCCTTCGGGACCGACGATCCTGCGCTCGGAAGCAGGCGGCAGGTTCTCGCCCGTCGCCGCACATGCCGACACGACGCCAGCAAGCGCCGTCACCACGAAGAAGCCCGCGCGCATTCCTTCGTCTCCCCCGAAGAGTTCAGCACCTCGTCCATCCAAGGCGTCCGGACCCAAGTCAAGGCGCGGCTTGATCGCGTCCTAGGCCGCCACGCGCCGCCGCCCAGCCGTCCGCCCCAGACGGAACCGTCCCACCAAGGCCTCCAGCCGTGCGCCCTGCCCCGCCAGGGCCTGGTCGGCGGCGCGGGTCTGGTCGACCATGGCCAGGTTTTCCTGGGTGAAGCGCTCCATCTCGGCGACCTCGGCGTTGACCGCCGACAGCCCCTGCGCCTGTTCGCGCACCGACGAGGCGATGCGGGTGGCGGCCGCGTCGATGCCGACCATCCGCCCGGCCACGCCGTGCAGGGCCGAGCCGGTGCGCTCCACCAGGCCCACGCCCGCCTCGACGCGCTCGGCCGAGGCGCCGATCAGGGTCTTGATCTCCTTGGCCGAACCGGCCGAGCGCTGGGCGAGCGCCCGCACCTCCTGGGCCACCACCGCGAAGCCGCGCCCCGCGTCGCCCGCGCGGGCGGCCTCGACCCCGGCGTTCAGGGCCAGAAGGTTGGTCTGGAAGGCGATCTCGTCGATCAGGCCGACGATGTCGCCGATCTGGCGGGCCGAGGCGTCGATCTCGCCCATGGTGGCGGCCGCTTCGGTGACCACCGCCCCGCCCTGGTCGGCCTCGGCGCGGGCCGCGGCGACCAGGCGACGGGTCTCGTCGGCCCCGCCGGCGGCCTCGCCCACGGCCTGGGTGATCTCGTTCAGCGAGCCGGCGGCCCGCTCGATGCCTGCGGCCTGGCGTTCGGTGCGGCCGGCCAGCTCGCCCGAGGCGCGGCTGAGCGCGGTCGTGGCCTCGCCGATGGCGGCGCTGGCCTCGGCGATCTCGCCGATCGCCTGCTCCAGGCTCTCGACGGCGGTGTTGAAGTCGCGGCGCAGCGGCTCGTAGACCTCGGCGAACGGACCCGGAATACGGCGGCCAAGATCGCCCTCGGCCACGGCGGCCAGGGCCTCGCCCACCTGGCGGACCACGTCGGTCTGCTCGTCGATCGACAGGGTCAGGGCCGCGGCCCGGTCGCGGTCGGCGTCGGCGGCGCGACGCAAGGCCTCCTGCTCCTCGCGCATGGCCTGGGCGCGGGCCAGCTCCAGCCGCAGCGTATCGAGCGCGCGGGCGATGGCCCCGATCTCGTCGGCGCGGGCGGCCTCGGCCACCGGCCGGTCGTAGCGATGCTCGGCCAGCTCGCCAACCGCCCCGCGCAGGGCCAGCAGCGGCTGGGCGATCACCTTGCGCGAGGCCAGGGCCAGCACGCCCAGCGCGCAGAGCAGCAGCACCAGGCCGCCGATCGCCAGGCCCAGGGCCAGCTTGCGGGCCGGCGCCAGCAGCGCGTCCTCCGTCACGTCGACCACCATGGCCCAGGTCGCGCCCGAGGCCAGGCGCACCGGGGCGACCAGCCGTTCGGCCCGCTGGCCCTTGATCTTCACGCCCTCGATCACGGCGGGACCGCCGCCGGCGATCACCGCCTTGATCGCGTCGAGACCCGGATCGGCGTAGGCCTTCATCCGCAGGTCCCCCTCGGGATGCGACACCCACAGGCCGCCCGGCGAAACCAGCATGGCCCGGCCGTCGTCGAACGGCTTCAGCGCGTTCAGGCGGCTTGCGATGTCGTCCAGCGCCAGGTCCGCGCCCATGACGCCCACGGTCTTTCCATCGACGACCACCGGATAGGTCACCGAGGTCATCAGCACGAACCGGGTCTGGCCGCCGTCGGTGATGTTGTCGCGATAGGGCTCCAGCATGGCCGGCCGGCCGCTGTCCGCGCTCGTCGTGTAGAAATCCTCGCCGAACTCAGCGTCCTCGCCCTGCTCCATGCTCAGCGTGTCGCCGTTGCGCACCCAGTAGCCGATGAAGCGACCCTGCGGGGTCGAGCCCAGGTCGGCCCGTCCCGCGAAGGCGGCGTCGTCGCCCAGCGCGCCAGGGGCGAACATCAGCCAGGCGCCCAGCTCGGTGCGCGAGGCCCTGGCGATCGGCTTCAGCTGGGCGAGGTAGACCGCGCGGTCGCGCTGGCCCGCCTGGTAGCTGGCCGCGAACAGGCCCGCCGAAGAGCGCACCACCGCGTCGGCGTCGTCGAGGTCGTTCTTGATCTCCTGGGCGGTCTGGGCGGTGACGCTGGCGGCGTAGCGCTGGGCCAGGCTCCTGACCGCCCTGCCGCTCTGCCACGAGATCAGCAGAGATCCGGCGATCAGCAGCACGCCCAGGGCGGCGCCGCCGGCGGTCATCAGCTTGCCGGCCAGCGACAACCGGCCGAACGTCTTACGCACACTCATCAGGTCCCCCGACTCGACTTGAGGGCGAACAAGACGCGGGAAACCTTGCCGAACGCTGAATGGGCGGCCATCGTCGGGCCACGTAAGTAGAAGGCAGGGAAAGCCCGCATGCTCGTTGTGCATCACCTGAACAACTCGCGCAGCCAGCGCGTGCTCTGGCTGCTGGAGGAGCTGGGCGTCCCCTACGAGGTCAAGCGCTACGAGCGGAACGCCCAGACCATGCTGGCGCCGCCCGAGCTGCGGGCCATCCACCCGCTGGGCAAGTCGCCCGTGATCACCGACGGCGACAAGACCATCGCCGAGACCGGCGCGATCATCGAGTACGTCCTGGAGACCTACGGGAACGGCCGGCTGATCCCGGCGGCCGGCTCGCCCGAGCGCCTGGCCTTCACCTACTGGCTGCACTACGCCGAGGGCTCGGCCATGACGCCGCTGCTGCTGAAGCTCGTCTTCAACGCCCTGCCCGCCCGCGCGCCCGGCCTTCTGAAAGGCCTGGTCAAGACGATCGCCGCCAAGGCCCAGAGCGGCTTCGTCGATCCGCAGCTGAAGGCCCACATCGACTACTGGGACGCCGAACTGGCCAAGTCCGAATGGTTCGCCGGTTCCGCCTTCACCGCCGCCGACGTGATGATGAGCTTCCCGCTGGAAGCCGCCGCCTCGCGCGCGGGGGCCGGGTCGCGGCCGCGGGTGAAGGCCTTCCTCGAGCGCATCCACGCCCGCCCCGCCTACCGCGCCGCCCTGCAGCGCGGCGGCGAGTACGCCTACGCCGACTGAACCAGGACGATACAACTCACGGTCAAGCTCATCCCCTGCGACATGGCGACGCTCGGGCGCGATCTTAAGACTTCGATCACCACGAGCGCGCAAAAGCTCTCCCCCTGGCGTGCGCAATTCCGGCGCGCCGTGCCCGGAGATCGAGGTTGCCCTTCCGTCGCGTTCGAACCTGGCGTGATCTGCTTCACGTCCTAGGCCGAACATTGGCCGCAATCTCCGCGATCATCGTGACGCTTCTGGCCGTGACCCTGTCCAGCGCCTCGCCGCGCGATCCGGGCCGCATCGCCGCCGTCTTCCCCCCGTGGTGGAGCGCGGCCCACGCGGCCGGCGCGGCGACCTCGGCCGGCGACATCGCCGGGGCCGGCTCGGTCCCCTTCATCCTGATCCTGCGCGGCGACCCCGCCACCCTGACCAAGCGCCTGCGCGCCGCCGGCGCGCTGGTCCTTCTCGACCCCGAGGCCGCCGGCGTCTGCGCCGCCAAGTCCGTTCTGGAGCCCCGCCCATGAGCTCGAAGACCTCGAACCTCGACGCCCAGCGCCGCCTCGGCGGCCGTCTGATCCTGGTCCTGACCCTGGCCATGGCCCCGATCGTGATCGTCGCCCGCATGCTGGTCGGCGAGGCCGTGCTGGGCGTGGGCGTGGCCGCGGTCATGACCTCGGCCCTGGCGGCCGGCTCGATCCTCAAGGCCGGCGACACCGCCACGGGACGCATCCTGTCGGGCGTGGCGCTGATGGCCCAGGTCTCGCTGCTGGTCGCCTCGCTCGACGGCCACGCCTGGCAGATCGACATGCACATGGCCTATTTCGCGGCCCTGGCCCTGCTGGTCGTCTATTGCGACTGGACCGTGATCGCCGCCGCGGCCGCCACCGTCGCCGTCCACCACCTGAGCCTCAGCTACCTGCTGCCCGCCGCGGTCTTTCCCGGCTCGGCGAGCCTGGGCCGCGTGCTGGTCCACGCCGTCATCCTGATCGTCGAGGCCGGGGCCCTGATCATGGCCACCCAGGGCCTGCACCGCGTGATCGGCCTGGCCGAGCGCGCCCGCGCCAAGGCCGAGGCGGCCATGCAGGAGGCCCGCGAGGCCGACGCCGCCGCCGACCACGCCCGCCGCTCGGAAGAGGAAGGCCGCATCGCCCACGCCGCCGTCCAGGCCGCCGCCGAACGCCAGCGCGCCGACATGGTCGACGCCCTCGCCCAGAGCCTGTCGCGCCTGGCCAAGGGCGACCTGACCGTTCGCCTGGTCGAGGAGTTCTCGGAATCCTACGAGCAGCTGCGGGCCGACTTCAACCAGGCCGCCGGCAAGCTGGCCGACGCCCTGTCGGTGATCGACGAGCGCGCCGGCGGCGTGCGGCGCGGCTCCGACCAGATCGCCGGCGCCGCCTCGAACCTGTCGCGCCGCACCGAGCAGCAGGCCGCCAACCTGGCCGAGACCGCCAGCGCCATGGACGAGATCACCGCCACGGTGGGCCAGACCGCCGACGGCGCCCGCAAGGCCGCCGCCGTCGTGGCCCGCGCCCGCGACGACGCCCGCCGCTCGGGCGAGGTGGTCGGCGAGGCGGTCGACGCCATGGGCGCGATCGAAACCTCGGCCACCCAGATCTCGCGGATCATCGGCGTCATCGACGAGATCGCCTTCCAGACCAACCTGCTGGCCCTCAACGCCGGCGTGGAAGCCGCCCGCGCGGGCGAGGCCGGCAAGGGCTTCGCCGTGGTCGCCGCCGAGGTGCGGGGCCTGGCCCAGCGCTCGGCCGAGGCCGCCAAGGAGATCAAGCAGCTGATCACCACCTCCACCCGCCAGGTCGGCGAGGGCGTGGAGCTGGTCGGCCGCACGGGCGAGGCCCTGGAGCGCATCGTCTCGCAGATCGCCGAGATCGACGGCCTGGTTTCCGAGATCGCCGCCAGCGCCCAGCACCAGGCGCAGGGCCTGACCCAGGTCAACACCGCCGTGAACCAGATGGACCAGGTGCTGCAGCAGAACGCCGGGCTGGTGGAAGAGACCGCGACGGCCACCCACGCCCTCAACGACGACGCCGGCGAGCTGGCCCGCCTGGTCGGCCAGTTCCAGCTGCCCGGCGACCGCCGCCCGACCTCGCGTCCCGGCGCGCTGAAGCGGGCCTGACCGGCCCTCAAGCGGTCTTTCGAGAAGACGGACCGCCGCCAGCTTGGCCGCGCGCGTCGCCCGACGCGTGAGGCTTGCTTATCCAGAACGCGGCGCCTATCCTCTCAGCCCCCGGTCGCGTGCGCCAGCGACTTGGAGTCTTCCTCCCCTTACGGCGAACCGAGCTAAAATCCGCAATGGAAAAAGTGCCGATGACCGTCGTGGGTTATCAAACCCTCGACGAAGAACTGAAGCGTTTGAAGACGATCGAGCGACCCGCGGTGATCGCCGCGATCGCCGAGGCGCGCTCGCATGGCGACCTCTCGGAAAATGCCGAATACCACGCCGCCAAGGAACGCCAGGGCTGGATCGAAGGTCAGATCGCCGAGATCGAGGACAAGATCGCCCGCGCCCAGGTCATCGACGTTTCGAAGCTTTCCGGCTCGCAAGTGAAGTTCGGCGCCACCGTCAGCGTGGTCGACGAGGACACCGAAGAAGAAGCTCGCTACCAGATCGTCGGCGACCATGAAGCCGACGTGAAGTCGGGCCGCATCTCGCTGAGCTCGCCGCTGTCGCGCGCCATGATCGGCAAGGAAGTGGGCGAAGTCGTCGAGGTCAACACCCCCGGCGGCGTGAAGGCCTACGAGATCCTCAAGGTCGAGTGGGTCTAGGGTTCTAAGCCCTAACCTCGCCATGAAGTTCGGCCAATCGCCGTGGATCCGCCTTTTCGGAGGCGGGTCCGCGGCGTTCGCCGTTTGAGGGCTGGAGCGATGAGCGCAAGCAAGAAGCCTGGTCCTGAACCGCTGACCATCTGGGCCGTCTCGGACGGTCGCGCCGGCATCGAGGCCCAGGCCGTCGGCCTGGCCGAGGCGATCGCGCGCCGACGCCCGGCCCGGATCGTGGTCAAGCGGGTCGGCTGGAAGGGCCGCACCGGCCGCCTGCCCTGGTGGCTGGCCTGGCTGCCCAAGCGCTGGCTCACCCCCGAAAGCGAGATCAACGCGCCCTGGCCCGACCTGTGGGTCGCCGCCGGCCGCGCCACCCTGCCCCTGTCGATCCGCCTGAAGAAGTGGTCGGCGGGCAAGACCTACGTCGTGCAGATCCAGGACCCGCGCGTGCCGGCCCAGATGTTCGACCTGGTCATCCCGCCCAAGCACGACCGCCTGACCGGCGACAACGTGATCCCGATCACCGGCTCGCCGCACCGCGTCACCCAGGGCCGCCTCGACGCCGAGTACGAGAAGTTCAAGGACGCCATCGAGGCCCTGCCCCACCCGCGCGTGGCGGTGCTGCTGGGCGGCAAGTCGAAGGCTTTCGATCTCTCCGTCGAGCGCGCCGCCCAGATGGCTCACGAGATCCAGCTGCCGCTGGAGCAGGAGGGCGGCAGCCTGCTGCTGACCTTCTCGCGCCGCACGCCCGAACCGGCCCGCGCCCTGCTGGCCGCCCGCCTGCGCGACCTGCCGGGCATCATCTGGGACGGCGACGGCCCCAATCCCTATTTCGCCTTCCTGGCCGCGGCCGACTACATCCTCGTGACCGAGGACTCGACCAACATGGCCACCGAGGCCGCCTCGACCGGCAAGCCGGTGTTCATCCTCAAGATGGAAGGCCAGAGCCTGAAGTTCCGCCTCTTCCACGAGGAGCTGGAGCGCCAGGGCGCGGCCCGCCCCTACGGCGGCGCCTTCCACGGCTGGACCTACGATCCCGTCGACGAGACCGGCCGCGCGGCGGCCGAGGTGCTGGCGCGAATGGACGCGGCGCGGGCTCAAAATTCAAACACTTAGAGCGCGCCCCGGGCGGGTTAACCGCGTACACTTAACCCTGGCGCGCTCTAGCGAGCGTCCTGCACGAAGACGTAGGGCCGAAGCGCGTCGAGCACGACTTCGGGCGGCTGGTCCAGGTCGCCCAGGACGATCATCGGCTCGGCGATCAGCGCCTCGCGACCCGTCGGCCGCAGCTTGAGATAAAGCCGCTGCTGGACGGCCGACCTGATCTGGTAGGTCTCCACGCGCGCCAAGGCGACGCGCTCCCAGGGCAGGAAGCGCAGACGCCTCTGCCCGGTCCCGCGCCAGCGCACGCCGTCCCTGGCGATCACCAGGGCCTCGCCCTGGCCGAGCACGGCCTGCAGCGCCACGAAGCCGAACAGGGCTCCGAAACCGACGCTCATCACGAACAGCGAGATCGCCACCGTCGTGTCGATGCGCCAGAGCGCCCATCCCGCCGCCAGGAAGACGACGACCACGCCCGCCGCGCCCAGGACGTAGCCCCGCGCCGAACGGCTGAAGGCGATGCGATCGGAAGTGTCCACCTCGGCCATTCCCTTCTCAGCCCACCATGTCCCAGGCCAGCGGCTCTCCGCGGCTGAGCGCGCGGGCGGCGGGGCGGCCCAGCACCTTGTCGAGTTCGGCCGGCGGCAGGCCGATGCCCGGGCGCACCGAGCGGACGTTGTCGCGGGTCAGGGTCGCGCCGGCCGGCACGTCGGCGGTGACGTAGAGCGAGCGGCGGTACTGCAGGTTGGCCTGTTCGGAGCCCAGCACGTCGTAGTGCGCGCGGCCCAGGGCGGCCCAGGCGTTCTTGGTGTCGTCGACCAGGGCGCGGAATTCGACCGGCTCCAGGCTGAAGGCCGAGTCCGGACCGCCGTCGGCCCGGGCCAGGGTGAAGTGCTTCTCGATCGCGGCCGCGCCCACCGACACCGCCGCCACCGAGGCCGCCGTGCCCGGCGTGTGGTCCGACAGCCCGATCGGACAGCCGAAACGGGCGGCCATGTCGGCGACGGTCCGCACGTTGGCGTCGGCGAAGGTGGCCGGATAGCTGGAGACGCAGTGCAGCAGGAGCACGCCCGCCGCGCCCGCCTCCAGCGCCGTGTCGCGGGCGGTCTGGATCTCGCCCAGGTTGGCCATGCCGGTCGAAATGATCAGCGGCTTGCCCTTGGCCGCGGCGTAGCGGATCAGCGGCAGGTCCACGGCCTCGAACGAGGCGATCTTGTAGGCGGGGGCGTCCAGCCCGGCCAGCAGGTCGACCGCCGTCTCGTCGAACGGACTGGAGAAGATCGTCACGCCCCGCGCCCGCGCCCGTTCGAAAATGGCCGCGTGCCATTCGAACGGCGTCTGGGCCTCTTGGTACAGCTCGTACAGGCTGCGTCCGTCCCATAGGCCGCCGTTGATCTTGAACTCGGGCCGGTCGACGTCGAGCGTGATGGTGTCGGCGGTGTAGGTCTGGATCTTGATCGCGTCGCAGCCGGTGTCGGCCGCCGCGTCGACCATTTCGAGGCATCGGTCGAGGCTGCCGTTATGGTTCCCTGACAGCTCGCAGATCACATAGGGCGGATGGTCGGGGCCGATCTTGCGGCCGGCGATCTCGATCTCGGGCGAGGCGGTCATGGTCTCAAACTCACGCGTTTGCCCATATTAACCCTGAAATCGTGGACGAGGCGTCAATCGCCGCCGCCCCCGCCGTCGCCCCCGCAGCTCCCGCCATCGGACGAGCCGCAGTCGGAGCCGCCGTCGCTCCAACCGTCGCCGCCCAAGAAGCCGTCACCGTCAAAGCCGTTGAGCGCCGCGCGATCCTTGGCCGGAACAAAGAACCAGCCGACCAGCGCCCCGACCACCCCGCCGCCCACGAGGCCCAGCCCCCAAGAGCCGAACACCAGATCGACCAGCCCGCCGACCACCAGGCCAGCTCCGAAACCGACGATCATCTCCCGCCGCATGCCGTTCCCCCGTTCAGATTCCTGTCGAGCGGGCCGTTCATCGGCCGATCTCGATGACCGTCGCTTCCCCCGCCAGCGCCGATTTCAGATCGGCCAGCGCGCCTTGCATGCGCGCCAGCAGCGCCTCCCGGCCGGTGTTCCCCAGGCGCACCCACACCACGCGCGCCCTAGGATCGCGATGGCGTGACCACTCCACGAAGTCCCGATCCTTGGTCACGATGACATAGTCCTCGCGCACAGCCAGATCCCAGATGTCTCCATCCGAAGCGGCCAGCAGACCGCGCTCGCACAGATGCTCCGCCGCAAGGCCCTGCGCCCGCAGCCACTCCGCAAGGACCGGCGGGAGCTGGGCGTCGACCAACAACTTCAAGCAGCGACGACCGCCGTATCTGCGACCGCGGCGGCGGCGTAGGCCAGCGCCGCGCGGATATCGTCGGCCTCCAGATAGGGGTACTCTTGGAGCACCTCGGCGGAGGTCATGCCGGCGGCCAGCATTTCCAGAACATCCTGCACCCGCACCCGCAAGCCTCGGATACAGGGGCGACCACCGGCCTTGCCGGGCTCGATCGTGACGCGTTCCAGCAACGGGTTCATGGCGTCAATGTAGCGCAAGACCGGAATCGCGCCTAGATATCCGCCATGTCCACCACCGCTCCCCGCCACACGCGCTGCCTGATCATCGGTTCGGGCCCCGCCGGCTACACCGCCGCCATCTACGCCGCCCGCGCGCTGCTCAAGCCCGTGCTCATCGCCGGCATCCAGCCGGGCGGCCAGCTGACCATCACGACCGACGTCGAGAACTATCCGGGCTTCGCCGACGTCATCCAGGGCCCCTGGCTGATGGACCAGATGCGCGCCCAGGCCGAGCACGTGGGCACCGAGCTGGTTAACGACATCGTCCTGTCGGTCGACCTCTCCAAGCGTCCGTTCACGGTGAAGACCGACAGCGGCCAGGACTGGATCGCCGAGACGATCATCATCGCCACCGGCGCCCAGGCCAAGTGGCTGGGCCTGGAGAGCGAGAGCAAGTTCCAGGGCTTCGGCGTGTCGGCCTGCGCCACCTGCGACGGCTTCTTCTATCGCAACAAGGAAGTCATCGTGGTCGGCGGCGGCAACACGGCCGTCGAGGAGGCCCTGTTCCTGACCAGCTTCGCCAGCAAGGTCACCCTCGTCCACCGCAAGGACGAGCTGCGGGCCGAGAAGATCCTGCAGGAGCGCCTGCTGGCCCATGAGAAGATCGAGGTGGTCTGGGACAGCGTCATCGACGAGGTCGTCGGCGACAGCAATCCCCAAAATGGACAGCCTGCGGGCGTCACCGGCGCCCGCCTGAAGAACGTCAAGACCGGCGAGACCACCGAGCTGAAGGCCGACGGCGTGTTCATCGCCATCGGCCACGCCCCGTCGTCGGAGCTGTTCGCCGGCCAGCTGGAAACCGGCCCGGGCGGCTATCTGAAGGTCAAGCCGGGCACGGCCTCGACGGCGATCGAAGGCGTCTATGCTGCTGGCGACGTCACCGACGACGTCTACCGCCAGGCCGTCACGGCCGCCGGCATGGGCTGCATGGCCGCCCTGGAAGCCGTGCGCTTCCTGGCCGAGGAAGACCACAAGAAGGCCCACCACCCGATCAGCCACAAAGAGGCCAACGAGATCGGCGCCTGGTGACGAAGAAGCCGCTCCGAAAGGGGCGGCTTTTTCTTTGATCGGACTGTGTTCGAGGGTTCGATCGAGGAACCACCCCCTGTGGGGGAGGTGATCGCGCAGCGATCGGTGGGGGGAGTGGTAGCGAA
This sequence comes from Caulobacter sp., assembly GCA_047607095.1. Taxonomy (GTDB): domain Bacteria; phylum Pseudomonadota; class Alphaproteobacteria; order Caulobacterales; family Caulobacteraceae; genus Caulobacter. The sequence continues at coordinate 104 of JASGDR010000158.1, read as the reverse complement.
ATCGACCCACACCTCGAAAGCTGAAACCATCCCCCCACCGATCGCTGCGCGATCACCTCCCCCACAGGGGGTGGTTCCTCGATCGAACCCTCGAACACAGTCCG
>JASGDR010000157.1:0-2618 GCA_047607095.1 Caulobacter sp. | reverse complement strand
GTGTTCGCGCTGAGCGCCGCGGGGGCTGTTCACGCCCAAGAGGCCAACGCACAGGCGGCCAAGGACGGCCTGACCGTCGAGACGGTCGTGGTCACGGCCCAGCGCCGCGAGGAAGCGGCCAACGACATCGGCATGCCGATCCAGGCCTTCAGTGGCGACGCCCTGCAGCAGCTGCGGGTGACCGACCCCAAGGACCTTTCGACCGTCGCGCCCAGCTTCACGGTCAGCCAGAGCTACCAGGGCGTGCCGACCTATACGCTGCGCGGCATCGGCTTCAACACCATCAACCTGTCGGCCACCTCGACCGTCGGGACCTATGTCGACGAGGTGGCCTACGCCTATCCGTTCATGAACACCGGCCCGATGTTCGACCTGGAGCGGGTGGAGGTGCTGAAAGGTCCGCAGGGCACGCTCTACGGCCGCAACACCACGGCGGGCCTGGTCGATTTCGTGACCAACAAGCCGACCGACCAGTTCGAGGCGGGCCTAACCGTCGAGGCCGGCAACTACGAGACGCGCAATCTGGAGGGCTATTTCAGCGGCCCCTTGAGCGACAAGGTGCAGGCCCGCGTCGCCTTCCGCGCCGAGCACAGCGGCGAGGGCTGGCAGAAGAGCAACAGCCGCGACGAGCGCCTCGGCGAGGTGCATCGCCAGGGCTGGCGCCTGTCGCTGGCGGCCCAGCCCAGCGAGAAGGTGGATCTGGACTTCTCCTACGCCGGCTGGCGCAACACCTCCGACACCGTGGCCGCCCAGGCGATCGGCTTCACCCCGGCCACGGCCGCCAGCCCGTTCAACGCCGCCGGTCTGGTCGCCTACGTCGCCGCCAACAAGCCCACGAAGTCGACCCAGGCCGACTGGGCGCCGCTGTCGGTGCGCGGAACCGACGTCGGCGCGGGCCTGGGCATCGGCGACCCGGCGCAGGAGGACGACCGGTTCGACGCGGCCAAGCTGCGCTTTGCCTGGCACCTCTCCGACGACGTCAGCCTGATCTCGCTGACCAGCTACAACAGGCTGAAGCGCGACGCGGTGTTCGACTGGAGCGGCGCGCCCTACGAGATCCTGGTCCAGAAGGCGCACGGCGACATCAAGTCCGCGGCCGAGGAACTGCGGCTGGAGGGGCGCACGGAGAAGGGCTCGTGGCTGGTCGGCGTCTATGTGGCGCACGACGAGATCCTCGACATGAACCGCACGCTGCTGGGCCAGAACGCCAATGTCGGCCTGATCCGCTATTACGGCTCGACCCTGCTGGCCACGCCGTTCAACAGCGGCGGCTACACGGCCCTGCAGATGAGTCAGGCGTTCCGCACCTATGAGGACGTCGGCAACATCGAGACCGACACCGCCAGCCTCTTCGCCAACGCCGACCGCCAGCTGACCGACAGGCTGAAGCTGACCGTCGGCCTGCGCTACAGCCAGGACCGCCAGGACTATGTCGGCTGCTCGCGTGACTTCAACGGCGACATGCTGCCCAACGTCAACGTCGTGAACCGGGCGCTGTTCTACAGCGTCTACGGCCTGGTGGCGCCGATCACGCAGGGCTCGTGCAACACCTTCGACCCGGCCACGGCCAGCTTCGGCTTCGTGCGCTCGACGCTGGACGAGGACAACTTCGCCTGGCGCGTGGCGCTGGACTGGCGGGCTTCCGACGACGTGCTGGTGTTCGGCTCGATCTCGCGCGGCGCCAAGGCCGGGGCGACGCCGATCAACGCCGCCAACATCTCGACCCAGAACGCCCCGGCGCGGCAGGAACTGCTGACCGCCTACGAGATCGGGGTGAAGGCGGCGCTGTTCGACCGCCGGGTACAGGCCAATCTAGGCGTCTTCTACTACGACTACACCGACAAGCAGCTCAGCGTGTATTTCGCCGACCCGATCTACACGGCCCTGTCGCGGCTGGCCAACGTGCCGGAAGGCGAGGCGAGGGGGCTGGACGGCGACGTCACCTGGCGGGCCACGCGGTCTTTGACTTTCCTCGCCTCGGCGACCTGGCTGCACACCGAGGTCAAGGGCTACACCGGCATCAACGCCGCCGGTCAGGCCCAGGACTTCGATGGGCGGCCCTTCTTATACAGCCCGAAGTTCCAGGGCGGCCTGACGGCCCTGTTCGACCACGACTTGGCCGGCGGCCTGAAGCTGCAGGCGGCCCTGAACGGCCGCTGGCAGGCCAAGTCGAGCGCCGACCTGGAGGGTAATCCGCTGTTCGCCATCGATAGTTATGGTCTGTTGAACGCGAGTGTCGGGATCTCATCGCCTGACAGCGGCTGGGAGGTCTCGCTGTGGGGCCGGAACCTGACCGACGAGTACTACTGGACCGCCGTCAGCAGCAACGCCAACACCGTGGTCCGCTTCCCCGGCAAGGCGAGGACATGGGGCGCGGCGTTGAGCTGGAGGTTCTAGGAAGAGGCGGGGCGGGATCTTATCCGCTCCGACCGTTCTACCTTCCAGCGTCGAGGCTTGTGGATGTCCGCTTGCGACAGGTTGGCTAACGTTCAGGGTTCCTCGCCTGAGCGCGCAGGTGTGAAGGTGCTGCTCTCTGCATGAGGCGGTCGATCGAACCGAGATCGACGCAAGATCCATAGCCACCCTTGAGGATCGTCCCGATCCGCCTGAACTCAGGC
>JASGDR010000156.1:0-8303 GCA_047607095.1 Caulobacter sp. | reverse complement strand
TGGCCCTCGAAAACCAGGGCTTCTTCAAGGTCCAGACCGCCGAAGGCGAGCGCTACACCCGTGACGGCCGCTTCACGACCAATCCCGAGGGCGTGCTGACCACCCAGCAGGGCGCGCCGGTGCTCGACGACGGCGGCGGCCAGATCACCATCGACCCGCAGCTGGGCCCGGTCACCATCGGCCACGACGGCGTCGTCAGCCAGGGCGCGGCCCGGGTCGGCAAGATCGGCGTCGCCCGCTTCTCCGACCTCTCCTCGCTGCGCAAGCAGGGCGACAATCTGTACCGCAACGCCGGCAACGAGACCCCGCAGACCGCCACCGACGCGGTCATCCACCAAGGCATGCTGGAGGGGTCGAACGTCCAGCCCATCCAGCAGATCACCAAGCTCATCGAGGTCAGCCGCGCCTACGAGAGCATCGCCAAGATGATGGACCAAACCGCCGAACTCTCGCGCTCCGCCGTCGAGCGCATGGGCAAGGTCCAGTAAGGGATTAACGAACGATGCAAGCGCTCCGCACCGCCACGACCGGCATGGCTGCCCAGCAGCTGAACGTCGAGGTCATCTCGAACAACATCGCCAACATGAACACCATTGGCTACAAGCGCCAACGGGCCGAGTTCCAGGACCTGCTGTACCAGACGATCGAGCGCGCCGGCGCCCAGTCGTCCAGCGACGGCAACGTGGTCCCGACCGGCGTTCAGATCGGCGGCGGCGTCAAGGCCGGCTCGGTCTACCGCATCACCGAGCAAGGCACGCCCACGGCCACCAACAACCAGCTGGACGTGGCCATCCAGGGCAAGGGCTACCTGCAGATCCTGCTGCCCTCGGGCGAGACGGCCTACACCCGCGCCGGCAACTTCTCGACCAACGACCAGGGCCAGATCGTCACCGAGGACGGCTACACGGTGCAGCCCGGCATCACGATCCCGGAGAACGCCACGGCCATCACCATCGGCAAGACCGGCCTGGTGCAGGTCACGCTGGACGGCCAGACCGATCCCCAGACCGTCGGCCAGATCGAACTGGCCAACTTCATGAACGAAGGCGGTCTCGAGGCCATCGGCGACAACCTGTTCCTGGAAACCGGTGCCTCGGGCGCGGCCAACGTCGCCGCCCCCGGCTCCACCGGCTTCGGCACCCTGCTGCAGAACTACACCGAAGCCTCGAACGTCGACTCCGTCAGCGAAATCACCGCCCTGATCGTCGCCCAGCGCGCCTACGAGATGAACTCCAAGGTCATCACCACGGCCGACCAGATGCTTCAGGCCACCTCGAACCTGAGGTCGTAAGCGCATGAAAAGCCTGCTCCTCGCCGCCGCCGCCCTGCTGATCGCCGCCCCGGCCGCCTTCGCCGGCCAGCCGGTCGACCTGCGCAACGACACCACCGACGCCGACGGCGTCGTCACCCTGGGCGAACTGTTCGACGGCGCCGGTTCGGCCGCCGGCGTCGTGGTCGCCCGCCGCGTCGGCCCCAGCGTCGTGCTCGACGCCGCCCAGCTGCAGATGACCGCCCGCCGCGCCGGCCTGGACTGGGCCAACCCTCAGGGCCTGCGCCGCGTCATCGTCCGCCAGGGCGCCGAAAACGGCGGCCAGCTGGCCGGCGGCTCCGCCGTCCAGCGCGGCAACGTGGAAGTTCTGGCCTACGCCCGCAGCCTCGCCGCCGGCGAGGTGGTTCAACCCGCCGACCTGGTGTGGATCAAGGTCGCCGCCGCGCCCTTCGACGCCCCGTCCGACCCCGACGCCATGATCGGCATGACCGCCAAGCGCCCGCTGCGCCAGGGCGCGGCCGCCGCCCTGCGCGACGTCGCCGCCGCCCAGGTCATCGCCAAGGGCGACGTTGTCGCAGTCACCTACGACTACGACGGCGTGGCCCTCACCTTGCAAGGCAAGGCCGTGGGCGGTGCAGCCGTGGGCGAGACCTTCAGCGTCCAGAACACCGCCAGCAAGAAGATCATCGAAGCGGTGGCCACCGGCCCCGGTTCGGCCGTCGTCGGCCCCAAGGCGCAAGCCCTGAAGGCCCCCCGCAACTCCGTGCGCTACGCCGCCCGCTAAGAGCAAGAGATGTCCATGCGTCCCGTCGCCTTCGTCGCCCTCGCCCTGCTCGCCCCGATCGCCGCCTGCTCGTCCGTCAAGGAGGCCGTGAAGGGCCCCGAGCTGGCTCCCGTCGGCTACCCCGCCCAACTGGCTCCGATGACCCAGAGCTTCGTCTCGGCCCGCGAGCCGGCGCCGCAGGCCGCTTCGGCCAACTCGCTGTGGCGGGTCGGCGCCCGCGCCTTCTTCAACGACCAGCGCGCCAACCGCGTCGGCGACATCGTCACGGTGCTGATCGAGATCGACGACAGCGCCAGCACCTCCAACACCACCAAGTCCTCGCGCACCTCGACGGGCTCGGCCGGCGTCAGCAACTTCTTCGGCCTGGAATCCAGCCTGGGCAAGGTTCTGCCGGGCGGCTTCGACCCGTCGAACGCCGTCAACAGCAGCTCGGGCTTCTCCAACGCCGGCGCCGGCAGCGTCAGCCGCTCGGAAAAGATCAGCCTGACCATCGCCGCGGTCGTCTCGCAGGTCATGCCCAACGGCAACATGGTCATCCAGGGCACCCAGGAGGTGAAGACCAACAACGAGCTGCGTCAGCTGACCGTGGCCGGCATCGTCCGCCCGGAAGACATTTCCTCGGCCAACACCATCAAGCACACCCAGATGGCCGAGGCCCGCATCAGCTACGGCGGCCGCGGCGACATCAGCCGCGTGCAGAAGACCCCGGCCGGCCAGGCCCTGGTCGAGAAGTTCTCGCCGTTCTGATTTACCTGAGGGGCCGTTCCGGACAGGTCCGGCCCCTCTCGTACAAGCCCTTCCCGCCAGGCCGTTCCAGGGTGGCCGGGTCGGGATCGGCAGAAACCGCCTAGGCGGCGGAGCGTTCTCCTGACGAAGGAGATCCGCCGCCATGTCGTCTCGCCTCGTCGCCGTCGCCCTGTTCGCAGCCTTCGGGCTGGCCGGCTGCGCGCACGAGCGGGCGGCAAATTCCGCCTATGCCTGGGCGTATCTCAACGCGCCCGGCGAAGGTCCCAAGCTGGCCTACGGCCGCCCCTCCAGCGACGAGGTGCTGCTGATGCTGGCCTGCCCGGCCCCGGGCGGGCCGGTCGAGGTCTCGGCCGGCGGGATCGAGGGCGGAACCATAGCGCTCGCCAGCCGCGACCGGACGTCGCGCCTGGTCGCGAAACCCGCCGAGGAAGGCGGAGCCGGGCCCTACCTGCTGGCCCGGACGAGCCCGCGCGACCCTGCACTAGGCAATTTTCGCCGCACGGGCGATCTTGCAATCCTTAACGGCGACAAGCGCCACAGCATCGCCGCCAGCGGCGACGAGCGCGGCCGCGTGAAGGCGTTCTTCGAGGCTTGCGGAGCCTAACGAGCACTTCTCCAGCGCTTTTCATCGCTTGCTTTCCGCCTCCCTCGCCACAAGCGCGAGGGAAGCGAAGTAAGAGAGCCTGAAAAGCAAAACGCCGCGACGGTGGCCGTCGCGGCGTTCGATGCGCTCGGTGAAACCGTTAGGCCCGCCGCCCCGCGGCGCTGACATTGTCCATGCCCAGCGCCGACAGCGCCCCGTGCAGGATGCCCTCGGCGTCGAGGCCGGCCTCGGCGTACATCAGGTCGGGCTTGTCCTGGTCCTGGAACACGTCCGGAAGACCGAGCGTGCGGATCTTCAGGCCGCGGTCGAGCGCGCCGTGCTGGGCCAGGGCCTGCAGCACGAAGGCGCCGAAGCCGCCCATGGCCCCCTCCTCCACCGTGACGATGGCCTCGTGCTCGCGCGCCAGGCGCAGCAGCAGATCAAGGTCCAGCGGCTTGGCGAAACGGGCGTCGCAGACGGTGGCGGAAAGGCCGCGCGCGGCCAGCAGGTCGGCGGCCTTCAGGCTTTCCGACAGGCGCGTGCCGAACGAGACGATGGCGACGCTGGTCCCTTCGCGGACGATGCGGCCCTTGCCGATCTCCAGCGGGTCGGCCGGACCGGTCGGCAGCTCGACGCCCACGCCCTCGCCGCGCGGATAGCGGAAGGCGCTGGGGCGGTCGTCGATCTCGACGGCGGTGGCGACCATGCGGGCCAGTTCCAGCTCGTCGGCGGCGGCCATCAGCACCATGCCGGGCAGAGCGCCCATGAAGCCGATGTCGAAGCTGCCGGCGTGCGTGGGACCGTCCGCGCCCACCAGGCCCGCGCGGTCCATGGCGAAGCGCACCGGCAGGCGCTGGATAGCCACGTCGTGCACGACCTGATCGTAACCACGCTGCAGGAAGGTCGAATAGATCGCCGCGAACGGCTTCATGCCGTCGGCTGCCAGGCCCGCGGCGAAGGTCACCGCGTGCTGCTCGGCGATGCCGACGTCGAAGGTGCGGGTCGGATAGGCCTTTTCGAACAGATCAAGGCCCGTGCCCGACGGCATGGCGGCGGTGATGGCGACGATCTTGTCGTCCTTGGCCGCCTGCTTGACCAATTCCTGGGCGAACACCTTGGTGTAGCTGGGCGGGCCGGCGGCCGCCTTCTGCTGCTGGCCGGTGACGACGTCGAACTTGGCCACGGCGTGCAGCTTGTCGGCCGCGCCCTCGGCCGGGGCGTAGCCCTTGCCCTTCTGGGTGACGACGTGGACGAGGACCGGCTTCTCCTTGAATTCCCGGGCGTTCTTCAGCACCGAGACCAGGGCGTCCATGTCGTGGCCGTCGATCGGGCCGACATAGTGGAAGCCGAGCTCCTCGAAGAAGGTGCCGCCGGTGACCATGCCGCGGGCGTATTCCTCGGCCTTGCGGGCCGCGTCGCGGATCGGCGTCGGCAGCTTCTCGACCACCGTCTTGCCCAGCTTGCGCGCCTTGCGGTAGGCGCCGCCCGAGACGAGGTTGGCCAGATAGGCGCTCATGCCGCCCACCGGCGGGGCGATCGACATGTCGTTGTCGTTGAGGATGACGGTCAGCTGGCGCGTGGCGTCGGTGGCGGCGTTCATCGCCTCATAGGCCATGCCCGCGCCCAGCGAGCCGTCGCCGATCACGGCCACGACGGCGTTGTCCTCGCCCTTCGCGTCGCGCGCGGCGCAGAAGCCCAGCGCCGCCGAGATCGAGGTGGCCGCGTGGGCCGCGCCGAACGGGTCATACTGGCTTTCGGCCCGCTTGGTGAAGCCCGACAGGCCGCCGCCCTGGCGCAGCGTCGTGATGCGATCACGACGGCCGGTGAGGATCTTGTGCGGATAGGCCTGGTGGCCGACATCCCAGATCAGAATGTCCTTGGGCGTCTCGTAGACGTGGTGCAGCGCCACGGTCAGTTCGACCACGCCCAGGCCCGCGCCCAGGTGGCCGCCGGTCACCGAGACGGCGTCGATGGTTTCGGCCCGCACCTCGTGCGCCAGCTGCTTGAGCTCGGCGATCGACAGCCCGCGGGTGTCGGCGGGCGAGGAAATGGTGTCGAGAAGAGGCGTTTGCGTCGGCATGTTCGTAGAAAGCGCGGTCAGTTGCGGCGGTCCAGCACGAAATCAACGCTGTCGCGCAGATGATCGGCCCTGTCGCCAAAGATATCGAGATGGGCCTTGGTCTGCGCGGCGAGCAGCTCGACGCGCTCCTTGGCGGCTTCCAGCCCCAGAAGGGTGACGTAGTTGGCCTTGCCCTTGGCGGCGTCCTTGCCGCCGGCGGCCTTGCCCAGCGTGACCTCGTCACCCTCGGCGTCGAGGATGTCGTCGACGATCTGGTAGGCCAACCCCAGGTCCTGGGCGAAGCCCATCAGGGCGGCGCGCTCGGCTTCCTTGGCGCGACCGATGATCAGCGGGATCTCGAAGGCGAAGGCGATCAGGGCGCCGGTCTTCAGGCGCTGCATGCGCGCCACCGCGCCCAGGTCGTCGCGGACGCCCAGAAGGTCGATCATCTGGCCGCCGCACATGCCGCGCGCGCCCGAGGCGATGGCAAGCTTGCGCACCAGTTCCGAGCGGACATGGCCGTCGTCGTGGGTGTCGGGGTGGGCCATGATCTCGAAGGCGGCCGTCTGCAGGGCGTCGCCGGCCAGGATGGCGGTCGCCTCGTCGTACTGCACGTGCACGGTCGGACGGCCGCGACGCATGTCGTCGTCGTCCATGGCCGGCAGGTCGTCGTGCACCAGGCTGTAGGCGTGGATGCACTCCAGCGCGCAGGCCGCGCGCAGCACCGGCCGCTCGGCCAGGTCGAACATCTTGCCGGTCTCGAGGGCGAAGAACGGGCGCAGGCGCTTGCCCGGCCCCAGCGCCGCGTAGCGCATGGCCTCGGTCAGGCGGCTTTCGGGCCCGTCGGCGCGCGGCAGCAGCTCGTCGAGCGCCACGGTGACGATGTCGGCCGCCTGGGCGATGCGCTTGCCAAGGTCGCTCAAAACAGCTTTCCCCCGTTCGGCGCCGACCGATCGACCGTCACGAGGACGACCTCGCCCTCGTCGTCGGGAAAGCCCAGGCACAGGACCTCCGACATGAACGGGCCGATCTGACGCGGCTTGAAGTTCACCACCGCCGCCACGCGACGGCCGACCAGCTGGTCGATCGCGTAGTGGCGGGTCACCTGGGCCGACGAGCGCTTGACGCCGATCGCGGGCCCGAAATCGATCGTCAGCTTGTAGGCTGGCTTGCGGGCTTCGGGAAAGGCCTGCGCCTCGGTGATCGTGCCGACGCGGATGTCCACGCGCTCGAAATCCTCGAACGCGATCGTCGGCGCGATCTTGGGCGAAGCCTGCCCCATCAGGAGAACTCGGCCGGCTCGACGCCCGCGGCGCCGCCCTGGCCCAGGACGATCTTCTCGACCTTCAGGCGCGCGGCCTCCAGCTTCTTCTCGCAGTGGGCCTTCAGGGCCGCGCCGCGCTCGTAGATGTCGATCGACCGTTCCAGCGGCGCCTGGCCCGACTCCAGCTCGGACACGATCTTTTCCAGCTCGGCGAGGGCCTGCTCGAAGCTCAGGGCCGAAAGATCATGCGCGGGGGAAGCGGCGTCGGTCATTTCTACTCCAGAGAGAAGCGGGCACCCTAGTTGGCGAGGGCCCGGCGGGCAACGGCGGAGACAGGCTTAAGCGCGCTCGAAGCGCTTCACGCACCAGTATTGGAAGCCCTGGTCGAGGGTCTTCTTCAGGCCGCGCTTCTGCAGGGCCACGCCGATCATGGCGTTGAAGAAGCCGTGGGCCACCAGCAGCACGTCGCGGCCGTCCTGCGACAGGCCGATCAGCAGGTCGGCGGCCGCGTCGGCGCGAACCTCGGCCTGCCTGCGGCTTTCCTGGCCCATGTGGTGATCGAAGAACCACCACCAGAACCGCGAGAAGAAGCCCCACTTCTTGGGCGACAGCCTGATCCAGGCCGGCCAGGGCGGCGGCGGCAGCGGCGCCTCGATGAAGATCGGATCGCGGGCGAAATCGCGTCCGCCGGCGACGGCCTGCGCGGTCTCGATCGAGCGGCGACGGGTCGACGAAAGGATCACCTCGGAGCGGCGGGCGATCTCCAGCAGGCGCTGCGGCGGGGTCTGGCCGGCCAGCAGGCCGCCCTCCTCGTACAGCGCCCACCAGTCGCCATAGGCCCGGGCGCTGAAGCGCACCTTGCGTGACAGCGCCGGCTCGCCGTGGCGAGCCAGGACGATCGCCCCGGGTGGGCGGACCACGGGCGAGGCGGTCTGGTCGGCGGTCGGTGCGTCGGCCATTTTCCTCGACGGTCCGGCTCGCGCGGGGCGCGGCGCCGGGTCCCTATCCTTCCTGAAGCGCTCGAACATGCGCCCTGGCCGAACGGCCGAGCGCTTCGAGGTCGTACCCGCCCTCGAGCGAGGAGACAATACGCCCTCTGGCCCGACGCCCCGCGGCCGCCACGATCGCCCGCGTCGCCCAGGCGAAGTCTTCGGCCTCAAGGCTTTGCGCCGCTAGGGGATCGCGCGCGTGGGCGTCGAATCCGGCCGACACCAGGATCAGGTCCGGCGCGAAGGCGTCGACCCGGTCCATCAGCCCCTCGAACGCCCGCCGCCAGGATTCGCGCGGCGCGCCGGGCGCCACCGTGGCGTTGACGACGTTGCCCACGCCCTTCTCCGAAGGATCGCCGGTGCCGGGATAGAGCGGCGACTGATGGATCGAGGCGACCATCACCGTCGGGTCGTGCTCGAACGCCGCCTGGCTGCCGTTGCCGTGATGGACGTCGAAGTCGACGATCGCCACCCGTTGCAGGCCGGACGCCTGGGCGACCTTGGCGGCCACCGCCACGTTGGAGAATACGCAGAATCCCATGGCCGTTCCGGGTTCGGCGTGGTGCCCGGGCGGGCGTACGGCGCAGAAGGCCCGGCTCCCCTCCCC
>JASGDR010000155.1:0-4076 GCA_047607095.1 Caulobacter sp. | reverse complement strand
GCGAGCTGGGCGGCGACGGCCTGACGCCCTTCACCCGCGCCACCGCCCGCGAGGGCGGCTGGCAATGGCGCATCCCGCTGCAGCACCGCATCGGCAACGGCTACGTCTATTCCAGCAAGCACATCGACGACGAACGGGCGCTCGACACCCTGCTGGCCAATCTCGACGGCCGGCCGACCGACGAGCCCAACTTCCTGCGCTTCACGCCGGGCCGCCGCGAGCGGGCCTGGGAGAAGAACGTCTGCGCGATCGGCCTGTCGGCCGGCTTCATCGAGCCGCTGGAAAGCACCAGCATCCACATGATCCAGGCCGGGATCACCAAGCTCCTGGCCCTGTTCCCCGGCGCCGGCGTCGATCCGCTGGAGATCGACGAGTACAACCGCCTGACCGCCGAGCAGGTCGACCGCATCCGCGACTTCGTGATCCTGCACTTCCACGCCACCCGCCGCGACGACACCGACTACTGGCGGCAACTGGCGTCGATGACCGCGCCCGACAGCCTGGCCCGGCGCATGGAGCTGTTCGCCCATCGCGGCCGCTGGTTCCCGTCGGACAACGACCTGTTCCACGAGCCCAACTGGCTGGCCGTGCTGCTGGGCCAGGGGATCACGCCGGAGGAATGGGACCCGCTGGTCGACAGCCTGCCGGACGACCAGGTGATGCAGCGCCTGACCCACCTGTCGGCCCTGATCGCCCGCACGGCCGAGGCCATGCCCCGCCACGCCGATTTCGTCGCCCGCTACTGCGGCGCCGGCCAGGGAGCGCCCGCATGACGAACGACCGCATCGGCCACGTCGTCATCGTCGGCGGCGGCACGGCAGGCTGGATGACCGCCGCGGCCTTGGGGCGCTTCCTGAAGGACGGCGTCACCAAGGTCACCGTCATCGAGAGCGAAGCCATCGGCACGGTCGGGGTCGGCGAGTCGACCATCCCCCAGATCAACATGTTCAACCGCATGCTGGGGCTCGACGAGGACGACTTCCTTCGCCAGACCAAGGCCACCTACAAGCTCGGCATCGAGTTCGTCGACTGGAAGACGATCGGCCACGACTACTTCCACCCCTTCGGCCCCTACGGCGTCGACATGGAGGGCGTGTCGTTCCACGCCTACTGGCTGCGCTGGCGGGCCATGGGCGAGGCGGCCGACCTCGGCGACTACTCCCTGCAGACGGTGGCGGCGGCGGCCTCGAAGTTCCAGCGCCCGACCGGACAGAAGAACTCGCCCCTGGGCGACATCGCCTACGCCTTCCAGTTCGACGCCGGCCTCTACGCCCGCTTCCTGCGGGGCTACGCCGAGGCGCGCGGCGTGCGCCGCATCGAGGGCCGCATCGTCGACGTCGCCCTGCGCGGAACCGACGGCTTCGTGGAGTCGGTGAGGCTGGAGAACGGGACCGTCGTCGAGGGCGACCTCTTCGTCGACTGCTCGGGTTTCCGGGGCCTGCTGATCGAGGGCGCGCTGAAGAGCGGCTGGGAGGACTGGTCGCGCTGGCTGCTCAACGACCGCGCGGTGGCCGTGCCCTGCGCCCTGGGCGGCTCGCGCGCGCCCGTCACCCGCGCCACAGCCCGACCGGCCGGCTGGCAGTGGCGCATCCCGCTGCAACACCGCCTCGGCAACGGCTACGCCTTCTCCAGCGCACACATCAGCGAGGACGAGGCCACGGCCTACCTGCTGGCCAATCTCGACGGCGAGCCCCTGGCCGAGCCCAACCTGCTGCGCTTCCAGGCCGGTCGCCGCCGGAAGAGCTGGAACAAAAACGTCGTGGCCATCGGCCTGTCGGCCGGCTTCATGGAGCCGCTGGAAAGCCAGAGCATCCACCTGATCCAGGTGGGGATCTCGCGCCTGCTGGCCATGTTCCCCGACCGCCGGTTCCAGCAGCCCGACATCGACCGCTACAACCGGGTGATGGCCTTCGAGTACGAGAAGATCCGCGACTTTCTGATCCTGCACTTCAAGGCCACCGAGCGCTCGGACACGCCCTACTGGGACTATCTGCGCCGGATGGAGATCCCCGACTACCTGGCCGACAAGATCGCCGTGTTCGAGAGCCACGGCCGGATCTTCCGCGAGAACGAGGAGCTGTTCAACGACACCTCCTGGTTCGCCGTCATGGTCGGCCAGGGCCTCAAGCCCAAGGGCTGGGACCCGATGGCCGACGTCATGAGCGAGGACCTGCTGCGCGCGCGGATGACCGAGATCGCCTCGGTCGTCGCCCGCTCGGCCGAGGTCATGCCCGATCACATGACCTTCGTGGCGGACCGGGTGCGGCGGGCCCAGGCGGCTTAGGGGGCCGCTAGAGCTTCGCCAGGCCAAAGAGGTTTGTCATCCCGGCCGGTATGACAATCTTGGTTTGAAGGCGCTCGCCCCACCCGCTTGCTTCCGCCATCCGTCGTTGATATCGATATCACAACATCGATAACCAACAGGGGCGGGAAACGGATGAGCCATGGAAAGACACGCGCCGCGACGGCGCTGGCCGCGCTGCTGATGCTGGGCGGCAGCGCCCTGGCCGGCGAGCTGCGCACCTATCCGGTTCCGCCGCAGCTGATGTACACGGCCCACAACGACGACTTCACCGTCCGCGTGCGCGAGCCCGGCGGCGAGTGGCGCGATCTCTACGAATACCGGGTGCAGGTCGACACCGACACCAAGCTGAACGCCTCGATGGTCTATTTCGACTTCGACGGGACGGTCGAGCTGGAGGTGATGAAGAACAACGGCCGCTTCGCCGACGTCTCGGTCGCGCCGCTGTCCAGCCCGGTGAGGCCCCAGCGCCAGGGTCCGGTCGTGCGCATGACCCTGACCAAGCCCGAGCGCTTCTCGCTGCAGTTCGACGACGACCGCCTGCGCAACCTGCACATCGTGGCCGGCGCCCTGCCCCCGCCGCGCCCCAGCGGCGCCGACGTCGTCTATTTCGGCCCCGGCTTCCACGCGCCGCCGGCGGGTCTCGACCACTTCCCGGTCAAGTCGGGCCAGCGCGTCTACATGGACGGCGGCGCGGTGCTGAAAGGCGCCTTCGAGCTGACCGGCGTCAGCGACGTCAAGATCTCGGGCCGCGGCCTGCTGTGGGATCCCGGCCGGGCGATCGACCTGGAGAAGGCCCGGAACGTAGAGGTCTCCGACCTGATTATCGTCAACAGCGACCGCAAGGACGCCGCTCGGGTGATGAACATCCGCAATTCCGAGAACGTCGGCGTCAGCCGGCTGACCGGCTTCACCTCGGGCAAGTGGTCGGACGGGATCAACATCTCGACCTCGCGCCACGTGAAGGTCAGCGACGGCTACCTACGGGTGTCGGACGACGCCGTCGTGGTCTACGCCGTGGCCGACTGCCCGTTGTGCCGGGCCAAGGCCGCCCAGACCGGGATCCCCGATCCCAATCCGCCCGGCGACACCTTCGACATCAAGGTCTCGAACATGCGGCTGTGGGTCGACGTCGCCCACGCCCTCTATATCGGCCACTTCGGCGACAACGCCGACCCGCGCACGATCCGCGACGTGGCCTTCGACAATATCGACGTGGCCAATCTCGACGAGGACGATCCAGACTGGGAGGGCGTGATCGCCGCCTATTCCGGCGACAGCACGCTGATCCAGAACATCACCTTCAGCGACATCCGCGTCGACCGCATCGAGGAAGGCAAGCTGATCAACATCGTGGCCGGGAACAACCCGCGCTACAACAAGGCCCCGGGCCGGGGGATCGACGGCCTGACGATCCGCGACGTCGCCTTCACCGGCGAAGGGATGCCCAGCAGTTCGATCATCCGCGGCCTGTCGGCGACCACCGCCGTCAAGAACGTCACGATCGAGAACCTGACCATCAACGGCCAGCCAGTGAAGACCCCCGCCGACGGCGACATCGCCGTAAGCGGCGAGGTCGTGGGGCTGAGGTTCCGGTAACCCGTCCTTTCTCCCGCCCGTCTGGTTCCGCTGACACGTGAGGCGCAAGCGGCGTGCTGTGCACGCCGCCACATCTGCTCTTGCGGCTGACGGAGGGGGTCCCGCCACGAGGGCAGGTGTTGACCGAAACAGACACTCGCTTGCGACGCCGATCTGACCATCCAAAACAGACGGC
>JASGDR010000154.1:0-3090 GCA_047607095.1 Caulobacter sp. | reverse complement strand
GTGATAATTACAGGACGGCAACTCACAGTCAAAATAAAATTGAACGCAGTCACCCCGGACGCAAATGAAACTGTCCAAGCGGCATATTCAGTCCCCGCGCGATGACCTGGCCCCAACGAAGCTTCGTTAGAGGCAACCACTTCAAATCCCGCATTCACGTAAGACTTCACCGCGCCAGATAGCTTACCTCTCATGAAGTCAACTTCCGATTGACTTAAAGCCGGCGCGTCCTGAAAAGCGGCAATTGGCCCAATGCTATTGTCGTAGACACTCAGGCCCGCCGCTTGCTCGGCGTCGTTCGTCGAAAAGTATTGGTAAACACGCCGACTCGATACATCCGGCGTTTCACCAACTTCAGGCCTATTGCCCCAAGCTATTCGCGATGCAGAAGAAATAGCATCAGGAGAATCTGTAGTATCAGCTAGAACACCCCCCTCCAAGGCCGCATCAACGACCGCAATAGAATGCATAGCGGCCCGTTGAAAAATCGTATTATTGGAACGAGATACAACTCCAAAACTAGATTCAACATCTACGACTGTAACCTCGTCATTCGTTACAAAACCACTTGTAACGGGATTCGGGTCCGACCCAGGAGATTCGGGCACAGGCGCGATAGTCTGATCTGCAGAAACTACACCAACACTATGCAACGGCACAAACCGCGCACCAGAAATTTCAGAAATAATTTCTCCTGCCAAACTCGATTGGGCCAACCAGGACGCGGCCACTTTTGAACGCGTCAGATCTCCAATCGCTGTATTTGCCTCAATATCGGACCCGGCCGATTTGGTCGTCACATATCCAGTTTTATCGAAAACTTGCTCAGAGCTCCATTTCTCGACCAACTGGGCTGAGGTACGCCCCCATCCGTGCACAATCGTGGCCGGCGAGAATATGTCGATTGTCTTATCGATATGGGCATCACCATAGCCGTTGGGGAACGGGTGATCGACGTCAATACCAAGCGGAATAACCAAGCTACCGGTAAGCGGAAACGCATTACCCTCCTGAACATGCACACCGTCGAGCGATAGAGTAGGAATCCAATCAACCGCGTCAGCAGCACTTCCTACCGGCTCTGCAGTTACTTCCAGTCGGCGCCCATAAATCTCGTCAGTAAAGAAAGCCGCATTGAGCAAACCGTATGACGCATCGGCGACCGTCGAGGCCAAAGCGGACCTCAAGAAGATTTTGTTCCGAAACGCCGAGGGAATTCCATTCCAAGAGGCGCTTTCAATATAGTTGGCCGGCTTGGCAAGTCGCCAACCTCCCGCCGGGCGCGATGCTGCGATCACCCGTTGCCCACCTATGACGTCGACCATGTCCGCGCCGGTGAGGTCGGACTGGCGGAGTCGAGCATCGGTCGAGGCCGCAAATTGCTGGAGCTTGGCGGACAGCTGCTCCTGGTTGAGGTTGCTGACGTAGCCGACGCCGGCCTCGGCGCCCTGGTTCATGCCGGACGTGACGCCGGCCCAGAGAGCGGGGCCGTCGAAACCCATGGCGCTCGCTAGGTTGAGGCCGCTGCGATGCTCATAGGGCTTGTATGCCGGGTCGAAGAAGTAGCTGGCGCCGCCGATATCGGCCTCGATCCAGATATGGGAGAGGGTGACCGATGAAACCGCGCCGCTATAGCCGCACGACGGATCGGTCGATCCGTTGACGATCCCGGGTATGCCGCCCGTCGCAATGAAACGGCAGGCGGCCGCGGCGTCGGAAAAACCTGTCCAGGCGAGGAATTCGGCGCCGGTCAGGGTCAGCGTGCCGAACTTGTAGCGAGCGGCGTAGCCGGACTCCCGCAGCAGTTCGACCATAAGCATGGCCTGATCGAAGGCCGAGCCTGAATGATCGATCAGCACCCCCAGCGCCCCTTTGTGGGCGCCGAAGATGAACTCGGTGTCCACGGTATTGCGGACGTACTCGTAGATCAGGTCCGGATCGTGATTGAGGCTCGCGGCCAAGGCCTTCACCTCAGGCGAGATCGGCCGGCCGCCCGAAGGGCAGATCTCGGTGATTTCCGAAAAGTTCTGGCACAGGCCGTCGACGACGCCGCCGTTCCAGGCGCTCACCGTCGAAGGCGCCGCCAGTTGGCCGCGCGCGATACGCACCGAAGGCAGGGCCGCGAGAGGATCAGAGGTCTGGGCCAAGGCGCCCGCGGCGAAAGCTGCTGCTAGGACCGCGGCGGAGCCGAACATCAATCCCAACCTACAGGCAACCAACCTGGCCGATTGCAAGGCGGTCGACCGGCGAAATTCCACAGGGGCCGCCTCAACCCGGCGCCCGCTCATAACCAACATCAACGCCCCCGCCCAGCAACCGGCCTACAGCTTCAACCCCGAGAAGCAAGCACAACCATAAGGCCACCCCAAAGCCAAGCTTACACACGCCGTCTTGGTTGAAATGTTTGGAAATTATCAATTTCCAATGAAAGCCCGCGCCGACCGAAACATCTGATGTGCGAGAGCCGCAACATCTGGCCACGTTGGTCTTCGATGCCGTACTTGCCCAGCTTCTTGATGTCCCGATGGATCACGCCGCAGAACGCGACACACTCGCAGCGGACAATCGGGCCTATGCGCCCCGGGCCGACAGCTTCCTTGGCACAACCAGCAAGTGTTCAAGCCCACCATGAGCGGGCCGCACCCAGGACCCGCCGACGAGCCGAACCGATCAACCGCTGGCGGCGCAGCCTCTATATCCTCAAGAATTCTTCGCTCGCGGGCCGCGCCAGGCGAACAACCTTCAAGCTTCAATGCCTAGCGTAAAGCGGCCTCGCCGAGCTCGGTGACGCCCGACAGCAGGCCCGCCATCAGCAGCCCGACCATCCCGCCCAGCAGCACGATCAGCACCGGTCCGGCCATCCGCCCGATCGCTTCGATGCGGTGCATGGCCGCCTCCTCCTCCAGCCGGCCGCCGCGCGCCAGCATCGCCCCGAGCGCGCCCGAAGCCTCGCCGACGGCGGCCAGTCGCGCGACCGCCGGCGGGAAGCCGGAGGTGCGCTCCAGAGCCGACGACAGCGCCACGCCCTGGCGGACGAGCGGCGCGACGCCGGCCAGGCGCTCGCGCGCCGCGGCCGACCCCACCCCGCGC
>JASGDR010000153.1:0-4668 GCA_047607095.1 Caulobacter sp. | reverse complement strand
GCCCCGGCCGCGACTGGCGCGACCGGCGCGACGCCCGCGGCTCCGGCCGAAACCGTCGCAACGCAGGCCCCGGCCGCCGACAGCGCCCTGAAGGACCCGGTCGCCTGGGCCGTGCAGAAGGGCTCGCACCTCGATTTCGACCTGGCCTGGGCCGACACGCCGATCCACGGGACGTTCAGCCGCTGGACCGCCGACATCCTGTTCTCGCCCGAAGCCCTCGACCGCTCGAAGCTGACCGTCAGCATCGACCTGGCCTCGGCCGGCTCGGGCGACTCCCAGCGCGACGAGAGCCTGCAGGGGCCCGACTTCTTCAACACCTCGGCCAATCCGAAGGCGACCTTCACGGCGACCAGGTTCCGCAAGACCGGCGAAGGCCGCTTCGTCGCCGACGGGACGCTGGACCTGCGCGGCGTGAAAAAGCCGCTCAGCCTGCCCTTCAGCCTGAAGATCGACGGCGACACGGCCAAGGCCCGCGGTGTAACCACCGTCGACCGGACAGTGTTCGGGGTTGGACAGGGCGAATGGGCGTCGACGGATCAGATACCGGGCAAGATCAAGGTGAGCTTCGCGCTCACCGCGAAGCAGAAGTAGCCCAGGCCGCCGAGGCCCTCGCCGCCGCCTTGGGAGGCGGGGGCCTCGTGCTGCTGCCCACCGAAACCGTCTACGGCCTGGGGGCCGACGCGTCGAACCCAACGGCCGTGGCGGCGATCTTCGAGGCCAAGGGCCGTCCGCGCTTCAACCCGCTGATCGCCCACGTCGCCGACGCCGCGACCGCCGCCCGCATCGCCGCCTTCGACGAGCGGGCGACCGCCCTGGCCGAAGCGTTCTGGCCCGGCCCCCTGACCATCGTCGCGCCGATCGCCGACCCCGCCGCCGTCTGCGACCTGGCCCGCGCGGGGCTCGAGACCGTCGCCATCCGCGTGCCCGGCCACCCGCTGGCCCGCGCCGTGCTGGCGGCCTTCGGCGGACCGGTCGTGGCCCCGTCGGCCAACCGTTCGGGCCGTCCCAGCCCCACCACCTACGCCGACGCCTTCGCCGAGACGGGCGACAAGTGCGCCGCCGCCCTCGATGGCGGCCCCTGCCGGGTGGGCCTGGAATCCACCGTGGTCGCCGTGCTCGACGGTCCCGTGCGCCTGCTGCGCCCCGGCGCGGTCACCCGCGCCCAGCTGGAGGCCGTGGTCGGCCCCCTGGCGCAAGCCGACGACGACGCCAAGCGCTCGCCGGGCCGTCTGGCCCTGCACTACGCTCCCGACGCGCCGGTGCGCATCGACGCCGAGGCGCCGGCGGAAGGCGAGGCGTTCCTGGCTTTCGGGGAGTGGCCGGCGGGGGAGGGCGTCCTCAACCTCAGCCCCACGGGCGACCTCGCGGAGGCGGCCGCCAATCTCTTCGCCTATCTCCGCGCCGCCGACCGGCTGAAGCCGACGACGATCGCCGTGGCCAGGATCCCCGACGAAGGTCTGGGCGAGGCGATCAACGACCGCCTGCGCCGCGCGGCGGGGTTCGTGGGGTAGGCGCGCCGGCCGGCCTCTGTGGCGCTACGGATTTCGCCGGCGATCAAAACGCTTGTAGGATCGCTCCCGCGCGTCGGGGCGACGGCGCGCGCGTACGGACCGGCGTAGGAAGGGTGCGAGGTGGAGCGAGAGCGAAAGGCTTCCGCGCAACGGCGCGATATCCTGGTCGCCGCCACCGACCGCGCCCAGGAGGCCGGCTTCCACTCCGCCACCATGGACCAGATCGCCCGGGGCGCCGGCCTCAGCGTCGGTCAGGTCTATCGCCACTTCGACAACAAGGACGCGATCATCGGCGCTGTGGCCCAGGCCCGGGCGCGCAAGGTGCTCGACCCGTTCGAAAAGCACGTCCAGGGCCAGCCGGTGCTGGAGACCCTGCTGCGCGACGCCCCGTCGGCCCTGCGCCAGGCGCGCGACACCAAGGTGGCGGCGCTGGACCTGGAGATCCTGGCCGAGGCCGAGCGCAACGCCGTCGTCGCCGAGGTGGTCCATCGGGTCGAGGCCGCCCAGCTGGCGCGCGGCGTCGAGGCGCTGACGCCGTTCCGCAAGCCCGACTGGACCGAAGACGACATGGTCGCCCGGATCGCCTTCCTGGGACTGATCCTCGACGGACTGCAGCTGCGCGGCGCCCGCGGCTCGACCGCCGCCCCGGCGGCGATGGAGCGGGCCTATCGCGACATCCTGACGGCGCTCTTCGGCTAGGGCGTCATTCCCGCCCGAAGGTGTCGCAAGCTTGCGACGGGTCGCCGTAACGGCGTGATCCGGCCGGCTGGCGCGGCCGTCCGGCCCGGGCGAGCCTTCCTCGCGCAACGACGCCGGACAACGGCGCGCGAGGAAAACCAGGAGCCGACGATGACGCGACAGCACCAGGACCCAGGCCGGCGGGGGCGACCCGGACCCGGCTGAGCCGGCGCCCGCTTCCAACGCCTCGCGGCGCGGCCGGGCCCGCCGCTTCTTCAACAGAGACTTCTCCATCGAAAAGGACCGCTCCATGGCCAAGACCATGAAGGCCGCCGTCGTGCGCGAATTCGGCAAGCCGCTCGTCATCGAGGACGCCCCGATCCCCGAGCCCGGCCCCGGCCAGATCCAGGTGCGCATCCAGGCGTCCGGCGTCTGCCACACCGACCTGCACGCCGCCGAGGGCGACTGGCCCGTGAAGCCCAATCCGCCGTTCATCCCGGGCCACGAGGGCGTCGGCTTCGTCTCCGGCGTCGGGGCCGGGGTCAAGCACGTCAAGGAAGGCGACCGCGTCGGCGTGCCCTGGCTCTACAGCACCTGCGGCCACTGCAAGCATTGCCTGGGCGGCTGGGAGACCCTCTGCGAGACTCAGCTGAACACCGGCTATTCGGTCAACGGCGGCTTCGCCGACTACGTGGTGGCCGATCCGAACTTCGTCGGTCATCTGCCCAAGGAGATCGACTTCAACGAGATCGCGCCGGTGCTGTGCGCGGGCGTCACCGTCTATAAGGGCCTGAAGGTCACCGACACCAAGCCGGGCGACTGGGTGGTGATCTCGGGCGTCGGCGGGCTCGGCCACATGGCCGTGCAGTACGCCAAGGCGATGGGCCTGAACGTGGCGGCGGTCGATGTAGACGACGGCAAGCTCGACCTGGCCCGCAAGCTGGGCGCGACCGTGACGGTCAACGCCCGGACCAGCGCCGATCCCGCCGCCGACATCAAGAAGCAGACCGACGGCGGCGCTCAGGGCGTGCTGGTGACGGCCGTCTCGCCGATCGCCTTCCAGCAGGCGCTGGGCATGGTCTCGCGCGGCGGCACGGTGGCCCTGAACGGCCTGCCGCCGGGGGACTTCCCGCTGCCGATCTTCGACATGGTGCTGAACGGGGTGACCGTGCGCGGCTCGATCGTCGGCACCCGGCTCGACCTGCAGGAAGCCATCGACTTCGCCGCCGAGGGCAAGGTCAGGGCCACCATCAGCACCGCGCGGCTGGACGACATCAACGAGGTCTTCCACCGCATGCACAAGGGCCAGATCGAAGGCCGGGTGGTCCTGGACCTGACGCGCTAGGGCGCGACAGGGTCGAGTGCAACCCGTTCGGGCGCGCTCCAAGCGTCTGAATCTGGAGCCTGTCGGGTTTGGTTCCCTCCAAACCTGGCGGGCTCCAGAGGCGGTCGACGGGGCGGCGTCGCCGATCGTCGCCCCGCCCTTCCGTATACGCCGCAGAAAAACTCTCCGGCCGCTCATCCATTCTCTATTTCACCGATAGGAATAGGTCACTATCACCGAGCTCAATCCGCCGAATGGCGTTATTTCAGAACGAGGGGGCTCTCGTGACCATTGGACTTTCGGGCGGGCTTTCGGCCAAGGGGCTCAAGCGCGCCGCGCTGCTGGGCGTGCTGCTTTCGACCACGGCGGGCGCCGTCTACGCCGCCGACGCGGCGCCTGCGGCTGATCTCGCCGCCGCGACCCCGGCCGCCGATCCGGCCGATCCCACGGCCACCGACGCCTCGGCCGTCGGCCAGATCTTCGTCACCGCCCGCCGCCGCGAGGAGAGCGCCCAGGAGGTGCCGATCGCGCTGACCGTGACCTCGGCCGAGACCCTGACCCAGACCGGCGTCAACAGCATCGTCGCCCTGACCCAGCTGGTCCCGACGCTGCAGGTGCTGTCGCCCAACCCGCGCAACACCGCCCTGACCATCCGCGGTCTCGGCGCGTCGTACGGCCTGGCCAACGACGGCCTGGAGCAGGGCGTCGGCATCTATGTGGATCAGGTCTACAATTCGCGTCCGGGCGCGGCGACGCTCGACTTCATCGACATCCAGCAGATCGAGGTGCTGCGCGGTCCGCAGGGCACGCTGTTCGGCAAGAACACCACGGCCGGCGCGCTGAACATCACCACCCGCGACGCCACCGACAAGTTCGAGGCCGATCTTGAGGCCAGCTACGGCAGCCTGAACTTCCGGCAGGTCAAGGCCACCGTGGCCGGGCCGCTGGTCGAGGGCCTGCTGGCCGGCCGCCTGTCGTTCGTCGGCACCTGGCGCGACGGCGACCTCTACAATCCCAAGAGCAACACCTGGCAGAACGCGCGGGCCAGCACCGGCTATCGCGACCAGCTGAAGTTCACTCCCAGCGAACAGCTGACCGTCCGGCTCTACGGCGACTACGCCGTCCAGCAGCCCGAGTGCTGCACCCAGGTCTATG